>NZ_JBHVVI010000037.1:0-73263 GCF_042883685.1 Kitasatospora sp. NPDC058190 | reverse complement strand
ATGGTACTGCAGGGGGGACCCTGTGGGAGAGTAGGACGCCGCCGAACAATCATTCAGAAGAACCCCCATCCGGATTCCGGATGGGGGTTCTTCGCATTTTCGGACCATCTCAACCGGCGGGTGTTGCTCCGACCGCCGACAGGTGGACCTAGGTCCACCTCGGAATTGGGGTGCCATGGCCAGTGTCCGGAGCCGGTCGTTCGTGAACACTGATGAAGGACGATCGGTACTGGCATCAGGAGCTTGCGTGACCACAGTGACTAGCACGAGCGGCACGTCCGTACGTGCGCAGACTCGGGCGGCCTTCGAGGCCGGCGTCCAGGGACTGGCCAGGCTGGCTCAGGTGACGCTGGCCGCGGCCGCGGGGTTCGCGCTGCCGGTGGTGGCGGCCGTCCTCACCGGGGTGGTGACGGCCCAGTTGCTCATGGACTACTCCCCGGCGCCCCTGATCGCCCTCGTGGCCGCGCTGGTCGCCGGCTCCGTGGTGGCCACCGCCTTCGTCCGGAGGACCGCGGACCGTACCCGCAGGTTCCTGGAGCGCTGGTACGGCATACGTCTTCCGGCGGCCTACGAGCCGCTGCCGGAACTGGAGTCGGACGAGCACGGGCACTGGTGGACGGGGTACTCCTACCACCGCTCGCGGACGGTCGCGAAGTGCGCGCAGCTGGTCCACTGGGGCCTGCGGGACCGCACCACCCGCGCCGAGTTGGCCTGGCTGGTGGTGAACCCCGTCCTTGCTGCCGCCTTGGCCGGTCCGGTGGTGCTGCTGCTGGTGCTGGGTGCCGCCTACACCTTGGCGGGGCCGGTTCCCGCGGACGGGTTCGGCCCGATGAGCCCGCGCATGATGTCGTTCCTGCTGAGCATCGGGGTCGGGATCGGGATGGTGCTCGCCGGGATACTCGTCGCACCGTACGCGGTGCGCGGGTACGCGGAGGTGGCCCGCCGGGTGCTGGACCAGGACGGTCGGGCCACGCACGCCCAGCTGACCAGGCGCGTGGCCGAGTTGACCGAGACCCGGGCGGACGCGGTGGGCAACCAGGCGGCCGAACTGCGGCGGATCGAGCGCGATCTGCACGACGGAGCCCAGGCGAGGCTGGTCGCGATCGGGATGACGCTGGGCACCATCGAGCACCTGATGGACACCGACCAGGCCGCCGCGCGGGAACTGCTCTCCGAGGCCCGACAGTCCTCGGCCCGGGCGCTGCAGGAACTGCGCGACCTGGTCCGCGGTATCCACCCGCCGGTGCTCGCCGAGCGTGGACTGGGCGACGCCGTCCGGGCGTTGGCGCTGGACAGCGCGCTGCCGACGGAGGTGTTCGTGAGCCTGCCGGACCGGCTGCCGGCTCCGGTGGAGGCCGCCGCGTACTTCAGCATCTGCGAGCTGCTGGCCAACGCGGCCAAGCACTCCGGGGCGGACCAGGTGTGGGTGGACATCCTGTACCGGGCCGGCTCCCTACGGGTCACGGTGACGGACGACGGCGTGGGTGTGGCAGATCCGTCCCGGGGTACGGGCCTGCGCGGGATCGAACGCCGATTGGGTACCTTCGACGGTGCCCTCGCCATCGACAGCACGTCGGGCGGTCCGACCACCATCACCTTGGAGTTGCCGTGCGAGTTGTCCTCGCCGAGGACCTCTACCTCCTTCGCGAAGGCCTGATCCGGCTACTGGAAGCGCACGGCTTCACCATCGCGGCCGCCGTGGAGACCGGCCCCGAGCTGCTGGAGGCGCTGCTGACCCACCGCCCGGACGTGGCCGTGGTCGACGTCCGGCTGCCCCCGACGCTCACCGATGAGGGGCTGCAGGCGGCGCTCAAGGCACGCCGGGAGATCCAGGGCCTGCCGGTGCTGGTGCTGTCCCAGCACGTCCAGCAGCTGTACGCGCGGGAGTTGCTGGCCGACGGCACGGGCGGGATCGGCTACCTGCTGAAGGACCGGGTGTTCAACGCCGGCCAGTTCATCGACGCGGTCCGCCGGGTGGCTGCGGGCGGGACGGCGATGGACCCGGACGTGATCGCCCAGCTGATGCAGACCACAGCGCGCCGACCCGGCCCGCTGCTCGGGCTGTCCCCGCGCGAGCGCGAGGTGCTGGAGTTGATGGCCGAGGGCTGTTCCAATTCGGCGATCGCCGCCCGCCTCTCAGTGAGCGACGGCGCTGTGGCCAAGCACATCGCCAACATCTTCAGCAAGCTCGGACTCGCCCCGGACGAGGACGCCAACCGGCGGGTGATGGCCGTGCTCGCCTACCTCAACGGCACGGCGGGGCAGAACCGCTGACGGTCCGACCGGCCTCGGCGGGCAGGGTTGCTCCGTAGCGTGATGTGACACTCCAGGCTGCGGAAACGCTGAAACACGCGTACGAGTAAACTCCGATGGGCCGAGCCCGGAGGTTGCTCAGCCGTCCGGCGGCCCGATAGACGGGAACCGGCAGCCGAGCGCGTACGGCAGCAGCCGACATCCAGGGGTTGATAGACGTAATGGCACGCCCAACGCTCACCAAGGCCCACCGCGGCCTGCTCGGCCTGGTCGCGGCCGGCGCCTGCATCATTTCGGGCATCGGGTTCGCGGGCTCGTACAACGCGGTGCGCGAGCTGGCCTTGGAGAAAGGTTTCGGTGCCTTCTCCTACGCCTTCCCGATCGGCGTCGACGCGGGCATCGTCGTGCTCCTCGCCCTCGACCTGGTGCTGACCTGGCTGCGGATCCCCTTCCCGATGCTGCGCCAGACGGCGTGGCTGCTGACCGTCGCCACCATCGCCTTCAACGCGGCCGCCTCGTGGGGCGACCCGCTCGGCATGGGGATGCACGCCGTCATCCCGGTGCTGTTCGTCGTCGTGGTCGAGGCCTCCCGGCACGCGGTGGGCCGGATCGCGGCGATCACGGCCGACCGTCACATGGAGTCGGTCCGGGTGATGCGCTGGGTGCTCTCCCCGGTGCCGACCTTCCGGCTCTGGCGGCGGATGAAGCTCTGGGAGCTGCGCTCCTACGAGGAGGTCATCCGGCTCGAGCAGAACCGCCTGGTCTACCGCGCGCAGCTGCGCTTCCGGTACGGCCGTGGCTGGCGCCGCTCGGCGCCGATCCAGGCGCTGCTGCCGCTCAAGCTCGCCAAGTTCGGCGTCCCGCTGGACCCGTCGCTGCTCGACCGGCTGGACGAGGAGGCCCGCGAGCGCGAGGCCAAGGAGGTCCAGGCGGAGAAGGAGGCCAAGGAGCTCGAACTGCAGGTCCAGCAGAGCCGCGCCGCCGCGGCCATCGCCCCGGCGGTTCCCGCGGCCGGCGGCCCGGTCCCCGCCCGCGCTGCGAGCGCGGCCCAGCCCCAGCGGCCCCAGAACCCCCAGCAAGTTCGGCCTGAGCCGTCCCAGGCGCAGGCGCAGGACAAGGACCAGCCCCAGGCGCAGCCCTCCGCCGAGGCCCAGGCTCCCGCAGCCCCCGCGGCTGCCGCGCCGATGTCCGCCGAGGTCGCCGCGCCGATGCTGGCGAAGCTGCACGCCGTCCGCCTGCGTGCCGCGCAGGAGCCGGAGGAGGCGGCGGACACTGCCCTCCAGCCCCGTGGCGAGGAGCTGAACGTCTGGACCGAGCGCCCGGTCCGCACCACCGGCCACTCGGCCGACCCCGCACCGGGCGGGCGGGTGCCCGGCCAGGCCTCGCCGTGGTTCAAGCCGCCGCGCCCGGTTGCCGAGGAGCCCGCGCCGGCCCTTGCCCAGACGCCTCGGCCGCAGGCCCAGCACCCGGTCGTCCCGCAGGCCGAGCCGGGCGGGTCGCAGCAGGCCCCGGCCGCCCAGCAGGCCCAGGCCGAACGGCCGACCCAGCCTGAGCAGCCCGCTCCGGCCGAGGAGCCCGTCCAAGCCGAGCAGCCCGAACACCGCCCGGCGCCCACGGCCCTCGACCAGGACATCGCCTACGACGCCCTGGTCTCGTACATCGACAACCACAGCCACGAGCCCGACCCCCAGCGCCTCGCCGCCTGGCTGACCGCCGAGTACGGCGTCAGCGGCAAGGGCCCGGACGGCTCGGTCCACCCCAAGGAGGTGGCCGAGCTCTACCCACAGCTTCGCGACCGCTACACCGCCGCCGGGAGGGACTGAACCAGCGCCGACACCCTCCGTCCACCGCTCGGTCCGCCATTGACGCCCGACCCCGCCGGAGCTACCTTCGCCTCAACAAATTGTTGAAGTGCTGGTTCGGCATGGAGGAGTGCGGATGTCGCAGGTCGAGGTCGACGGAACCGGGCCGACGGGCGGGGCCTCCTTCTCCGCCGGCGCCCGCGCCGCCGTCGAGGCGCTGCTCGCACCGGTGGACGCCGATCTGGCGCGCCGCTACCCGGGCGACTCCGGTACCCGGCAGCCGGTGCACACCGTCTACGTCCCGGCCGACGCCTTCGGTGCCGACACCGTGCGGGAGTGGGGCCGCCAGGCCCTGGAGGCCTTCGACACCCACGCCGGCACCCCCGCCGAGCTGGCTCGCGCCCTCGGCGTCGCCGACGACGGGCTGCTCGCCGACGTGCACGCCCGGGTCGGCTCCAAGCTGCGGCGAGAGCCGATCGAGGACCTGCGGATCGACTTCGAGGACGGCTACGGCCCGCGCCCGGACGCCGAGGAGGACGCCGCCGCCGTCCGCGCCGCCGAACTGGTCGCCGCCGCGGTGGCCGAGGGCAGCGCGCCGCCGTACGTCGGCATCCGGATCAAGTGCATGGAGGCGCCCGTCCGCGCCCGCGGCATCCGCACCCTGGAGCTCTTCCTCGCCACCCTGCTGGCGAACGGCGGCCTGCCGGAGGGCCTGGTGCTGACTCTGCCCAAGGTCACCTACGCGGAGCAGGTCACCGCCCTGGTCCGGCTGCTGGAGGACTTCGAGCGCCGCGCCGGGCTGCCGGCCGGCCGGATCGGCTTCGAGATCCAGATCGAGACCACCCAGGCCGTTCTCGGCCCGGACGGCCGGGCCACCGTCGCCCTCATGATCGAGGCCGCCGAGGGCCGTGCCACCGGGCTGCACTACGGCACCTTCGACTACAGCGCCTCCTGCGGGGTCAGCGCGGCCTACCAGAGCATGGACCACCCGGTCGCCGACCATGCGAAGGCGGTCATGCAGGTGGCCGCGGCCGGCACCGGGGTCCGGCTCTCCGACGGCTCGACCAACGTGATCCCCACCGGCTCCACCGAGCAGGTGCACGCCGCCTGGAAGCTCCACCACGACCTGGTCCGCCGCTCGCTGGCCCGCGCCTACTACCAGGGCTGGGACATGCACCCGGCGCACCTGCCGACCCGCTACGTCGCGGTGTACTCCTTCTACCGCGAGGGCCTGGCGGCCGCTGCCGCCCGGCTGGCCGCGTACGTCGCCAAGGCGGGCGGGGACGTGATGGACGAGCCGGCCACCGCCCGGGCGCTCAGCGGCTATCTGCTGCGCGGCCTGGACTGCGGCGCCGTCGACCCGGCCGAGGTCGCCGCGCTGACCGGCCTCGACCGCGCACAGCTGGACGCCCTGGCCGGCCGCTGACCTTCCGGCCGCCGACGCCCCGGCCGCCGACCCCCCGGTCGCGCGCCAACTAGGCTGGCGGTGCCGCCCCGGACACCCGGGGTGCGCGCCGCCAGCCGTCGCCGTTCCCGGGAGAACCACCGCGCCATGTCCGCCACGCCGGAACCGACCACCAGGCCGTACCTCACCATCCGGCGGGCCGGCAGTCACGAGACCGAGATCAAGAAGTCCCGTTTCATCTGCCACCTCGCCCGGGTCGCCGACGAGGACGAGGCGCAGGCCTTCATCGCAGGCATCCGCAAGCGGTACTGGGACGCGCGGCACAACTGCACCGCCTTCGTGGTCGGCGACGAGCAGCGCCGCGAGCGCTCCAGCGACGACGGCGAGCCCGGCGGCACGGCCGGGGTGCCGATGCTGGAGGTGCTGCGCCGGCGCGGCCTGACCGACACCGTCGCCGTGGTGACCAGGTACTTCGGCGGGATCAAGCTCGGCGCCGGTGGTCTGGTGCGGGCGTACGGGAACGCGGTGTCGGCGGCGGTCGACGAGATCGGCCTGCTGGAGCGGCGGCCGGTCGCGCTGCTCGCGGTGACGGCGGACCACGTGCGCGCCGGGCGGGTGGAGAACGACCTGCGGGCCGCCGGGTACGCGGTGAACGACCTCGTCTACGAGGCGGCCGGGGTGCGGATCGAGGTGGGCGTGCCGGAGCCGGAGGTGGCCGCGTTCCACACCTGGCTGGCCGAGGCGACCGGCGGTACCGCGGTGGCGGTCCCGGCCGGCCGCACCTATGTCGAGGTACCGGTCTGACCCACCGGTCGGGGAGCCCGCCCGGAGCCGTGGTGGCACCGGAGCCGCTGAGGCCCGAGCGCCCGCCACCGGGTCGCTTTCCGTAGCCGAGCGGCCTCGCCGCGCGGAAGACCGCTTGAGTAGATTCACCCGAACGTAGTGTCGTGGCCCGGAGTTGGAACTTCCGCTCCGGGCCGTGGCGTTTCCTGGGCAAGGATCCGGCCGAACCGGACGAAAACCATCGATGGAGGACACCAGACCCCACCCCGCACCACGGAGGTATGCGCATGACCTCAGACCGCTCGCCGTCGCCCGCCGGTGCCGACCTACCCGGCCCCCGAGGCCCCGCGACGCCCTACCGGATGACCGTCACCACCACCCTCCCGCACGCCGAGGCCGTCGCCCTGGCCGACGCGCAGCTGGCCTCCTGGCTGAAGCAGGAGGGCTGCGAGGAGCCCCCGCCGGCCCACCGCGCCCCCGCCGGGCCGGCCTCCGGCGGAACGCCCCTCGCCGCCGAACGCCTCCGTCTGGGCGACCGCGTCCTGCTGGACCGGGACCAAGGCCCGCTGCGCGGCCCGTCGGGCGCCGGCCGCTACGACCGCCGCCGCCTGCGCACCCCGGCCCCGCACGGCACCCGGCAGCTCACCCTCACCGTGGCCACCGGCGCCGAGGGCCGCACCTGGTTCCGGCTGGAGGCCGAGACCCACAGCACCGGCAGCGGTGTGCGCACCCCCTGCCGGGTGCCGGTGCCCGAGCTCGCCCGCACCCTGCTCCCGCTGCTCGACGCCAGCGACGGCCCGGCCGCCGTCCACCCCGTACCCCGGGTGATCACGACCGACGAGGTCGACGCCCTGATCGACGAGCTGTGCGACCCGGAGCGCCGACTGCCCACCGTGGTCGCCAGCGTCCCGGTGAACCTCCCGCTCGACCGCTGGGTCGAGGACGTGGTCCGCCCGCTCTGCCGGCAGCTGCCCGGCCTCGCCACCGCCTACGTGCTGGACCCGGGCGCCCGTACCGGCTTCAACGTCGCGCTGGAGTACCACACCGTGTACGGCGGTGCGGTGCGCACCTACCTGCCCGAGGTCGACCCGGCCTCCCGGCAGGACGGCGCCCGGCATCCGGTGCTCGCCCGGGGCCGAATAGAACAAGACCTCCGCCGTGCCGCCGGCCTGCTCGCCCGCGAGCCGCGCCGCCTCGCCGCCGACCAGCCGCTGCCGCCGCCGCTCGCGGCCGTTCCGGTGCTGCGCGTCCCGCCGCCGCAACTCCGCCCGGCGGCCGACCATCCCGTGGTCACGAGCGTCGACGCGACCGTCGACACGGCCGCCGAACTGGCCGAGTTCGCCCGCGAAGAGCAGCAGGACCGCGCCGAGCAGCAGGCCAGGGCCGACGAACTGGAGCGGGTCCGGCGCACTCTGCGCCTGGAACACCGCGACCGCGGCCAGACCCGGGACGGCCACGAGGGCCGCCTGCGCACCGGCGCCCGTGGCCTGGCCGGCCGCCACTGCACCATCCCGGGCTCCGGCCCGGCCGTCGGCCAGCGCTCCGCCGCCCAGCCCTTCGGGTGGGTCGGCAAGCCCGAGACCTTCACCGACCTCCTGGCCCGGCTCGGCGAGTTCCCGCTGCTCACCTTCACCGGCGACCAGAAGGCCGCGCTCGCCCTGGACGGACTCCAGTGCGCCGGCGCCGGTTGGGCCCGGCTCGCCTGGGACGGTCTGACGGCCCTGCAGGAGTACGCCGAGGCGGCCGTGCGCGGCGCGGCCGGCGGGGACTTCAAGCAGTGGTGCGAGCACACCCCGGACGGCTGCCACCGCTTCCCGCCCCGCAAGGCGGTCCGCGGCGAGTCCCGGACGGTGTTCAGCCACACCAAGTGGAAACGCGAGCGGATGCTGCCGGTCCCGGAACACGTGGACGCCTCCCGGCGCGCGTTCATGGGTGCGCACCTGCGGATCGGCGGCGGCCGTACCGCGCCCCGGCTGCACTACCTGGACGACTGTTCCGGCAGTGGCCGGATCTACGTCGGTTACATCGGCCTGCACCTGACCAACACCCGGACCAACTGACCGGCTTGGCTGACCGCTGAGCCCGTTCGGTGGACAATGTCCGGCAGGGGCGGGGCCGCGGGCCGGCCGGCCGCCCCGGGCAGGTGCCGGACGAGCATGGGGGAACGACGACCGATGCAGTACTCAGCTGACGGCCAGTCGGACGGCCCCGCCACCGTCCAGTTCCCCCAACCGGGCTTCCTCGCCTCGGTCTTCCGCGACCTCGGCGTCGACGAGGGGCCGGAACCGGATGACCCCGCCGGCGGCCGGGCCGTACCCGGCGGCCCCGGCGAGGCGGCGGTGGGTGACGGCCCGTCCGTCCCCGGCCCGACGCCCGGCCGTCCGATCGGCGATCCGGGTGACGGCTCGTCCACCTCGGGCGCCGCCGACCCCGGCTCCGCCGACCCCGGGGACGGCATCGCCGCGCACGCCCGGGCCGCCGCCCTGACCCACCACCGCACACTCACCGTCCAGGCCGAGCACGACCGGCTGACCGACCTGCTGCGGCGGGCCGCGCTGCCCGTCTCGGCCATGGACTTCGAGAGTCAGCTGCGCCACTACGAACCCCGCCCCTACCCGGCCGACGGCCCGGCCGCCGCCGACCAGTCCGAGCCCCGCTGGGAGGACTTCGCCCCCGCCGAACCGGCTGCGGCCGACCCGGAGAGCGGCCCGTCCCGCCGCCTGCTCGACTCCGGCTACCAGCGCGAACTGGCCCAGGCCCGGCTCACCCACCAGCGCGCCCTGCGCGAGTGGCGCACCCGCCGGGCCGAGGCCGGCAGCCCGGCCGCCGACGAGTCCCGGCGCGCCCACGAGGCGGCCGAGGAGGCCCGCGCCCGCGCGGTGCGCGAGTACAACGAGAGCCTGGAGGAGTGCCGACGCGCCTACCGGCTGGCCGAGCCGGCCGCCGTGGAGTCGCTGCTGGAGCGGGCCCTGGCCGCCGCCGAGACCGCCACCCAGGACCTCCCCGCCCCCTGCCGGGCGGTGTTCCGCCCGCTCACCCGCACCGCCGTGCTGGACCTCGACCTGCCCCCGCTCGACCTGGTGCCCTCGCTCACCGGTTACCGGCTGGCCCCCGACGGAGACATCGTCCCGGTGCCGCGTCCGCCCGCGGACCGGGCCACCGACTACCTGCGGCTGGTCGCCCGGCTCGCGCTGCGCGCCCTGCAGGCCGCCGACGCCGTCGACACCGACGAGATACTCGCCGGTGTCGTCCTCAACGGCTGGCTGCGCGAGCCCGGTGCGGCCGAGCCGCTCTGCCTGCTCAGCGTGGACGCCGACCGCGACGCGCTGGCCCGCACCCGGCTGCTGCCGCCGGAGACACCGTACGAGGAGCGCGACGACGAGGGCGTCTACGCCGACGCCGAGCAGGACGAGGCCCTGGTCCGGCTGCGCCAGCTGGACGCCGCCGTCACCCCGGACCCGTACGCCCGCGCCGTCGTCGAGCCGGCCGCCCAGGCCGGGGCCGCCGTCCCGGCCGCGCTCGACCTGTCCGCCAACGAGTTCGCCCAGCTGGTGCGCGACCTGCTCATCCGGGGCGGTCTCGCCGAGTGGAGCGTCCGGCTGCGCGGCCCGGCCGGGCTGGTCGCCACGGGCGAGGGTGCCCCCGGCAGCTCGCTGCCCGGCCGCTGGGTGGTCTGGGCCTCGAGGGGCGCCGCACCGGTCACCGCCGAGCAGATCGAGACCCTGGCCGAGGCCGTCACCGAGGAGTCCGCGGAACGCGGCCTGCGGCTGACCACCGGCCGTTTCGCCGACGACGCCCTGGACCTCACCGCCGAGGAGAGCCACCGGCACATCCACCTGATCGACGGCGACGGCGTCCGCGAACTCGCCCGCACCCACCTCGGCCTGCCGCTCGCCGCCGGCCTCTGACGGTCCGACGACCTCTGACGGGCCCGACGGACCAGACGGTCCCGAACAGACGCCCCGGCCCGGAAGACCCGCCCTGTCCGACCTCGGAGTTCACCCCGACGGGTCACCAGGCGGGCGCCCCGCCGGGCCCGGACCGAGGCTGAGGACCGGATCCCATCGGCCCCGGCACCCCCCGGGCGATCACCGTCGAACGGTCGTCCGGTACGGTCGGCGGTCGGCCCGGCCACGGGCGGACCCCAGGGGGAGAGGAATGGGCACAGCGCTCGGCAGAGCACACGTCGACACCGGCCATCCGGCGGGCCAGGTGCGGGAGGCGACCCGATGACCGCCGTCCTGGTCGCCGCCGGGGCGTTCCTGATGACGCTGATCGGCGGCTTCGTCGCCCAGCGCACCGGCGACCGCCGTCATCTGGTGCTCGGCTTCGCGGCCGGCCTGATGCTCGGCGTGGTCGCCTTCGACCTGCTGCCCGAGGCCATCCACCAGGCGCCCGGAGAAGTGCACGGCGTGCCGCAGGCGCTGCTGATGTTCGCGGTGGGCTTCCTCACCATCCACGTGGTCGAGCGCGCGGTCGCCATCCACCGCGGTCACGAGGGCGAGTACGCCGAGCACACCCACGGCCACCACCACGGCCACGCCCACCACGCCGGGGCCCAGGGCATCGGGCTGACCGCCGCGCTGGCCCTGGTCGGGCACAGCGTGATGGACGGCTTCGCGATCGGCGCCGCCTTCCAGGCCGGCACCACGGTCGGCACGGTGGTGGCCATCGCGGTGGTCGCGCACGACTTCGCCGACGGCTTCAACACCTACACGATCACCCGGCTGTACGGGAACAACCGGCGCCGGGCGCTGACCCTGCTCGCGGCCGACGCGTTGGCCCCGGTCTCCGGCGCGGCGATCACCCTGGCCTTCACCATCCCGGAGCACCTGCTCGGCCTCTACCTGGGCTTCTTCTCCGGCTTCCTGCTCTACCTGGCGACCTCCGACATCCTTCCGGAGGCGCACAGCCCGCACCCCTCGCGCAGCACCCTGCTGTGCACCGTCGCCGGGGTCGGCTTCATGTGGCTGGTCATCGGCTTGGCCAGCTGACCCCCGGCTTCGCCGACCGATCCCGGATACGCCGGCTAACCCGGAAGGCGGTTCCAGCACTCCCGCATCGCCGCCAGCGCCTCGGTGATCGCCGGCCGCCGGGAGGCCTGGGTCCGCCAGAGCGCGAACACCCGTCGGCTCGGCTGCGAGGCCACCGGGCGGGCCACCACCCCGGCCGGCAGCGGGCCCCGGCCGAGCCGGGGCACCAGGCCCATCCCCAGACCGGCCGCGACCAGCGCGATCTGGGTCTCGAACTCGCCGACCTGGTAGCGCACGTCCGGCTCCTCACCGGCCTCACGCAGGGTGCGGACCAGCCAGTCGTGGCAGATGTTGCCCGGCGGCATGCTGATCCAGCGCTGCCCGCACAGCCGCTCCACCGGCACCGCGTCCAGCGCCGCCAGCTCGTCCCCGTCCGGCAGCAGCAGGTCCACCGGGTCCGTCCCGAGGTCCAGCCGGGCCAGTCCCTCCTGCACCGGCAGCGGCACGGTCGGCCAGTCCTGCACCAGCGCCAGATCCACCTCGCCCCGGGCCACCAGCTCCGCCGCCGGGTACGGATCGCTCTCCAGCAGCCGTACGTCCAGCTCCGGGCAGCGCTGCCGCAGTGCGGCCAACGCCCCGGGCATCAGTCCGCGCGCGCCGGACGGGAAGGCGGCGACCAGCAGCCGCCCGACCGCCTGGCCGCGCTGCTCCTCCAACCGCACCTCGGCCTGCTCGACCAGCCTCAGCACGGCCTGCGCGGTGGTCGCCAGCTCGTGCGCCGCGTCGGTCAGCACCACGCCCCGGCCCTGCTTCTCCAGCAGCACCGTCCGGGTCTCCCGCTCCAGTTTGGCGATCTGCTGCGAGACCGCCGAAGGCGTGAACCCGAGCGCGGCCGCCGCCCCGCCGACCGAACCGTGCACCGCCACCGCGTGCAGCGCCCGCAGACGCCCCAGATCCATCATGCAGCGATCCTAAAGTGTTTTCTTCAGCATTCATTGCTGGTGCTACACGGTATTC
The DNA here is from genome assembly GCF_042883685.1 of Kitasatospora sp. NPDC058190. Classification (NCBI taxonomy): domain Bacteria; kingdom Bacillati; phylum Actinomycetota; class Actinomycetes; order Kitasatosporales; family Streptomycetaceae; genus Kitasatospora; species Kitasatospora sp. NPDC058190. The sequence continues at coordinate 61,030 of NZ_JBHVVI010000037.1, read as the reverse complement.
CGCCGCCATGCTCCATCCATGACCGCAACACCCGCCGCCCCGGGCGGCAAGAGCAGCATGAGTCCTCGCCACATCGGCCTGGCCGTCCTGGTGGCCGCCGTGTGGGGCCTCAACTTCGTCCTCATCCACGTCGGCCTGGACAGCTTCCCGCCGCTGCTCTTCTGCGCCCTGCGGTTCGCCGTGGTCGCCGTGCCCGCGGTCTTCTTCATCGGCCCGCCCAAGGTGGCCTGGCGCTGGGTGCTGGCGGTCGGCCTGGTCCTCGGGGTGGTCAAGTTCGGGTTGCTCTTCCTCGGCATGCACGCCGGAATGCCGGCCGGCCTCTCCTCCCTGGTGCTCCAGGGCCAGGCGGGCTTCACCGCCCTGTTCGCCGCCGCCCTGCTGGGCGAGCGCCCGGGCGGGCAGCGGCTGCTCGGCCTGGGGATCGCCTTCGCGGGCATCGCCCTGAGCGCGTTCGACCAGGGCCTCGGCGGCCCGCTCGAGGCCTTCGCCCTGGTGGTGCTGGCCGCCGTCGCCTGGGGCCTGTCCAACGTGCTGACCCGCAAGGCGGCACCGCCGGACGCGCTGCGCTGGATGGTCTGGGTCAGCGCCGTCCCGCCGCTGCCGCTGCTGGGCCTGTCCCTACTGGTCGAGGGGCCGGACGCGGACCTGCGCGCGTTGCGCGGGATCACCCTCGGCGGGCTCGGCGCGATCGGCTACGTCGGGCTGGTCTCCACCCTGTTCGGCTTCGTCGCCTGGAGCTACCTGCTGCGCAGCTACGACGCGACCGCCGTCGCGCCCTACTCGCTGCTGGTACCGGTGTTCGGGATGTCCTCGGCCTGGCTGCTGCTGGGCGAACGGGTCAGCCCGCCGGCCGGCGCGGCCGCGCTGCTGGTGATCGCCGGGATCGGGATCACCGCGCTGCGCCCGGGGCTGCCGAGCGCCGTGGCGGCCCGGCTGCGAGGAAGCGGGCCTCGGCGGAGCGCAGCACTTGCAGCAGCACCTCCTCGTCCTCGGGGCTGACCTCGCCGAAGTACTCCTGCGCCACCTCGTCCCGGACCTGCCCGATCCGCTCCACCGCCGCCCGGCCGGCCCCGGTCAGCAGCAGCCGCACGGCCCGCCGGTCGGCCGGGTCGGGGCTGCGCTCGACCAGTCCGGCCTCCTCCAGGGCGTCGACCACGGTGGTGGCCGAGCGCGGGGCGATGTGCAGCTTGTCGGCGAGGTCGCTCAGCCGCATCGCGTGGTCCGGCGTCTCGCAGCCGGGCGCGTGGGCGAGGGTGCGCAGCGCCCGGGCCTGGCCGGGGGTGATGCCGTAGGGCTCCAGCCGCCAGCCGGTCTGGCGGCGGATCCGCTTGATTGCCCTGGTCATCGCGTCCGCCAGTTCGGCCGCGCCGACCGGGGAGCCGGGCCGGGGGGTGGGGGAGGGGTCCGCCGGGTCGTCGGTCGGCGTGGTGGTCATCGGCGGTCTCCTCGGCTGGCGTCCGGCCAAGGGTATCGGCCGGTCGGGGAAATATGTTGAGCTTAGCTCAGTATCTGGGCTAGCGTAGGCCCCAGTGAGGGGACCCTAAGTTCCCTCCCCGACCCTGGAGGGCCCATGCCCGTTTCCACCGCGCGCGTCGCCACCGACCGCCCCGCCCGCTACGCCAAGCAGCTCGCCGCCCACATGAGCCGCAAGATCGAGACGTCCTTCTCCCCGGAGACCGGTCGCGGCACCCTGGTCTTCGCCGCCGGCACCGCCACCCTGGAGGCCCAACCGGACGCCCTGCTGCTGACCGTCGAGGGCGAGCGCGAGAACCTGCCCGGTCTGGAGGACGTGGTCGGCCGCCACCTCGTCCGCTTCGGCGCCCGCGACGAACTCGTCGTCGAGTGGCACCGCGACAACGGCGAGGCCGGCCTCGTTCACCGCAATGAGGAGCCCGAGGCCTGAGGCCTTCGGGCACCCGGCCGGGGCAGCCACCGGTCGAGCGCCCACAGCACCAGGGCCGCCAGGCACCAGCTGGCCACCACGTCCAGCGTCCAGTGGAAGTCGCTCCACACCAGCCCCGCGCCCACGCCGAGCGCGAGCAGCACCGCACCCGCCGTCAGCCCCCGGGCCGTCCGCGGCCCCGCCGCCCGGGCCAGCAGCAGCGCCGCCACCCCGTACGAGAACGTCGCGGTGGCGGTGTGCCCGGACGGGTACCAGCCCCACTGCCCCGGCGTCAGCGCGTCCCCGAGCGGGCCCGGCCGGGCGAAGGCCGCCTTCGCCGGGACCACCAGCAGCGGGATCAGCCCCGAGGTCAGCACCGCCACCGGCAGCGGCAGCCACCAGCGCACCGCCCCCGCCCGGCGCCACCACCAGGCGGCCAGTGCCCCGGCCGCCAGCAGCACCGGGACGGCGGGCACGGCGCTGCCCAGGTCCGACAGCAGGTGGCCGAGGGGGTCGAGCAGGGCGTTCGGGTGGGCCGCCCGCACCGCCCGGCGGACCGAGCGGTCCAACCCGAGCAGCGGCCCGTCCGCCGCCACCTGCCAGGACACCACCAGCAGCACGACCGCCGCCACCACCGGCACCGCCATCGAACGGGCGGCCCGGCCCAGGGCAGCGGACAGCCGCCCCGGAGCAGGGGGGAGAGCTCCGGGGCGGCTCTGATGATCGCCGTTCCGTGCGCCCCGGGGGGTGTGGGTCGGACGGTCGGTCGATCGGCCTTCGGTATGCGCCGACCCTCGCGGGGCGGCCTGGTTGTCCTCGCGGCGCCCGCGCGGACCCGCCCCTGGGGGTGGCTCCGCGGGCGGCTCCGCCAATGGCTGAGGCTCGCTGTCCATCTGCGATGACACTACGTCAACCGCCCTTCCGCGCCGAGCGCCTTCAGCGATTCCGCACATCATCTTCACCCCGCCCCGGGCAACCTCCGGACCGTCCCGTCGATCATGCCCGACCGCCGCACCGGGCCCGTACGAACCGAACGGCCCGTGCGGACCAGAGGTCCCCACGGGCCGTTCAGCGCTGTCCGGACATCCCTCCGGCGGGCAGGTGGCGCCTGGATCAGGCGGCGGTGACACCCTGGAGCGCGAACGCGCCCTCGATGATGTCCAGACCCTCGGTCAGCAGGTGCTCCGGCATGACCAGCGGCGGCAGGAAACGCAGCACGTTGCCGTAGGTGCCGGCGGTCAGCACGACCAGGCCCTCGGCGTGGCAGGCCTTGGCGATGGCCGCGGTGGCCTCCGCGTTCGGCTCCTTGCCGCCCGGCTTCACCAGCTCGACGGCGATCATCGCGCCGCGGCCGCGGACGTCCCCGATGATGTCGAACTTCTCCTGCATCGAGCGCAGGCGGCCCAGCATGACCTCGCCGATCCGCTGCGCCTTGCCGACGAGGTCCTGCTCCTTCATGGTCTCGATGGCGCCCAGCGCGGCGGCGCAGGCCACCGGGTTGCCGCCGTAGGTGCCGCCCAGGCCGCCCGCGTGCGCGGCGTCCATGATCTCGGCGCGGCCGGTCACCGCGGCCAGCGGCAGACCGCCGGCGATGCCCTTGGCGGTGGTGATCAGGTCCGGGACGATGCCCTCGTCGTCACACGCGAACCACTGGCCGGTGCGGCAGAAGCCGGTCTGGATCTCGTCGGCGACGAACACGATGCCGTTCGCCTTCGCGTACTCCACGATGGCCGGCAGGAAGCCCTTGGCCGGCTCGATGAAGCCGCCCTCGCCCTGGATCGGCTCGATGATGATCGCCGCGACGTTCTCGGCGCCGATCTGCTTGTTGATGATGTCGATCGCCTGCGCGGCGGCCTCGGCGGCGCAGTTCTCCGCGCCGGTCAGCCAGCGGTACGGGTAGGCCACCGGCACCCGGTAGATCTCCGGGGCGAACGGACCGAAGCCCTGCTTGTACGGCATGTTCTTCGCCGTCAGGCCCATGGTCAGGTTGGTGCGGCCGTGGTAGCCGTGGTCGAACACCACGACGGCGGTGCGCTTGGTGTAGGCGCGGGCGATCTTCACCGCGTTCTCGACCGCCTCGGCGCCCGAGTTGAACAGCGCCGTGCGCTTCTCGTGGTCACCCGGGGTCAGCTCGTTCAGCTGCTCGGCGACGGCCACGTAACCCTCGTACGGGGTCACCATGAAGCAGGTGTGGGTGAAGGCGGCCAGCTGCTCGCTCGCCTTGGCCACCACGGCCTCGGCGCTGTTGCCGACGTTGGTCACGGCGATGCCGGAGCCGAAGTCGATCAGCGAGTTGCCGTCCACGTCCTCCAGCACGCCGCCGTTGGCACGGGTGACGTACACCGGCAGGGTGGTGCCGACGCCGGCCGCCACCGCACCCAGCTTGCGGGCCTGCAGCTCCTGCGACTTCGGGCCCGGGATCGCGGTGACCAGGCGGCGCTCCTGCGGGAGCGGCGTTACGGCGCTCATGGGGTATCTCCAGACTTCTCGGCTCGGTGCTTCGCAGGCTACGGCCGCCCTCCCCGACCGGGCATGCGCCACTCGGTAGCACTGCGCCATCCGACTTGTCCGGCACGGCCAGCGCGGGTGACGCGACTACCCGCAGGTCCCGCTCCACTACCCTGAGCGCGGGCGTGTCGCCGGTACGGCGGCATGGGTATGGCGGCACCGACGGCGGTCGGGCCGGGCGGGCGAGGGAGCGGGGCCGTACATGGCACAGCACGGGGCACACCACAACGGCGAGCGCACCACCACCAGACCCCCGACCGCCCTGCCCCACCAACGGCCCGGCGGGCCCGCCTTCGACCTCGCCGACTGGGCCACCGCCCCGCGCCCCGAAGCCGAACCCGGCGTCTACCGGCTCGGCTACCGCCGCATCGACCCGGAACGCGCCGAGGCCGCCAAGGTCCCGACCTGGCCGCTGCTGCTGCGGGCCGCGCTCAACGTGGTGGTGGGGTGGTTCGCGTATCTCTACGGCACGCAACTCCTCATGTACGTGCTGGTGTGGTTCGGTGGGCAGACGGGCATCGGTCCGCTTGCCTCGCCATCCGAGTCCGAGGCCATGTTCACCCTCCTGGTGGCGAACGCCCTGGTGATCGGCGTGGTCATCAAGGTCTTCGGCCGGATGGGCCGCTGGCCCGAGGTGTGGCGCCGCTACGCCGCCCCGCTGCTGTCCCGGACGGTGACGCGGGAGGAGCCCGCCGAGGAGGACGGCGTAGCGGCGGAGGCCGCCCGTGGGCAGGACCCGTGGGACGGGCTGCGCCGGGGCGGGGCGGCCGAGGCGGCGGCGCGGCTGGACGCCGAGGCGGTGGGCGACGTCGACTTCGTGCGGATCCACCGCGCCTGGGAGTCCGCGCAGGCGGATCCGGTGTTCGTGCCCGCGTTCAGCGAGCAGGTGGCCGCCCGCGGCGCCGCGGCCTTCGCTCACCCCTCCGAGACGCGCGAGCTGCCCGGCCGGGCGCGGCGGCACGATCTGTTGCTCGGTCAGGTCTGCCTGGGTGTCGCCCAGGACGTGCCGAAGAACCCGCTGAGCCACCGGGCGGCCGGCTTCGCGCTGGACCCGGCGGTGCTGGGCACCTCGCTGCTGGCGGTCGGTCCGGCCGGGACGGGGAAGACCGCGCGGCTGGCCCGGCCGGTGGCCGAGGCGCTGTGCCTGCAGGCGCTGGCCGGCACCGCGTGCGCGGTGGTGGTGGGGGCGGCGGACGTCGACCTCGGCCCGGACGCCTGGTACGACGTGGTGATCGCCCCCGGCGACCCGGCCTCGGTGTACGGGCTGGACCTGTACGGCGCGGCGCAGGACCCGGACGAGGCCGCCGCCCGGCTGGCCGAGGCGCTGCTGCCGGACGAGCTGACCGCCCGCGCCGAGAACGCCCGGACGGCGCTGCAGCAGGTGGTCGGCCCCTTCCACGCCGCGTACGGCCGTTACCCGGGGGTGCGCGAGCTGCGGGCGGTGCTGGGCGGTGAGCCGGACGCGCTGGCGGCGCTGGTGAAGGGACTCGGCGCGGCGGGTCGGCTGGCCGTGTACGAGCGGGACCTGGAGCACCGGGAGCGCCAGCGAGGCCGGGCGGACGATCCCGGAGCCCTGCTGGCGGACCGGCTGGCGCTGCTGGACCGGCCCGCCTTCGAGGGCGCCTTCGCGACCGATGGGACCGGCCGCCCCCCGTTCGCGATGCGGGTGCTGGACCACCCGCTGCGGGTGCGGGTGAAGCTGCCCGAGCGCAGCCACCCGGAGGCCGCCCGGATGCTGTCCCGGCTGGTGGTGGGTCAGTTCGTGCAGGCGGCGGGCGCCCGCGAGGACCGCTCGCTGTTCGCCGGGCTGGTGGTGGACGACGCCTCCGCCGCCCTGGACGCCGGTTCCGTGCGCGGCCTGCAGCGGATGCGCGGCGCGAACGCGGGCGCGGTGCTGCTGCTGCGGACGCTGGTGGACCTGCCGGAGGCGCTGCGGGCGCCACTGTTCGGCGCGGTCGGCTGCCGGATGGCCTTCCCGGGGATCGCGCCCTGGGACGGGCGGCTGTTCTCGGAGGCCTGGGGGACGCACCTGGTGCAGGAGACCGCGGTGACCCACACCCCCGACACCTCCGGCGGGGTGATAAGGCGGGCCGGCCGGCTCGGGCGGAAGGCGCTGTCGGGTACGACGGCGCAGACCGAGTCGGTGACGACCCGGGATGTGGAGCGGTTGCGGTGGTCGCCGTCGGATCTGGCGCACGCGTTGCCGGCGGGGCACGCGGTGGTGTCGTTGACGGCGGTGTCGGGGGAACAGGTGCCGCCGCTGCTGGTGGATCTGCGGGGCTGAGGCGGGGCTGAGGCGGGGACGGGACGGCGGCGGGACAGCGGCGGGACGGGGGTTGTGGAGAGGCCGGGGCGGAAGTCGCCTTCGAGGTGGATTCGGCAGTGCCGGTTGTCCGGGGCGTCCATAATGAAGGGGAGAGACCCTCACCAGTCCCACGTCCCTCTCCTCGCCCGGCCGCAACGGCGCGGTCAGGTCGATCCCTCGAAGGTGCCATGCCCCCCACACTCGCCTCCGTCGTCCGCAACAGTTCGCTCCATCTGACGGTGCTCGCCGGCGCGGACCACCTGGAGCGGCCGGTCCGCTGGGTGCACACCAGCGAGCTGGACGACCCGACCCCGTTCCTGGAGGGTGGCGAGCTGCTGCTCACCACCGGTATCAAGCTGGGCCGTACGGCGGCGCAGCTGCAGGCGTACGTGCACCGGCTGGCCGATGCCGGGGTGGTCGGGCTGGGTCTGGGGGTGGGGCTGTCGCACACCGAGGTGCCGCAGCCGCTGGTGGACGCGGCGGCGCAGCGGGGGCTGCCGCTGCTGCGGGTGCCGGAGCCGACGCCGTTCATCGCGATCAGCAAGGTGGTGTCGGCGGCGCTGGCCGCGGAGCAGTACGAGGCGGTGACGACCAGCTTCGAGGCGCAGGAGGAGCTGACCCGGGCGGCGCTGGGCAAGGACGGGACGACGGCCGTGGTGCGTCGGCTGGCGGCGCGGCTGGGGGGCTGGGCGGCGCTGTACGACGGGTCGGGCGCGCTGTCGGTGGTGGCTCCGGACTGGGCGGCGCGCCGGGCCGGGCGGTTGGCGGCCGAGGTGGACCGGCTGCGTCGGCGGCCGGCGCCGTCGAGTGCGGCGCTGCAGGGGCGTTCGCCGGGGATAGACACGGCGGACGAGGACTACGTGGTGGTCCAGTCGCTGGGGGCGGACCGGCGGGCCCGGGGCTTCCTGGCGGTCGGGACCGAGGACCGGATCACGCCGACCGAGCGGTACGTGCTGAACGCGGCGGTGGCGCTGCTGACCCTCACCCTGGAGCGTTCGCGCGAGCTGCGGCAGGCCGAGGAGCGGATGGGCGCGGCGCTGCTGCGGATGGTGCTGGCGGGTGAGGTGGCGACGGCCCGTCAGGTCGCGGCGGGGCTGTTCGGCGGCATGCCGGAGGGGACGATACGGGTCCTGGTGGCCGGGGCCGGGCCGAACGCGGACGCCTCGGAGGCGCTCGCGGAGCTGGGCGACCGGGCCGAGCAGGCGGGTACCCGGGTGGGCGAGAAGCTTCTGGTGGCGCGGGAGGACGGTGCGCACGGGCCGCGGCTGATGGTGCTGGCGCTGGACAACGGCGCGGTGCACCGGGCCTGCCTGGGCGTGGTGGAGGAGCACGAGGGCCTGTCGCTGGGCGTCTCGGCGCCGGCCGCGCTGGAGGAGGCCGGTACGGCGCACGCGCAGGCGGAGCGGGCGCTGGCGGTGGCGTTGCGCGGTGGGCGCCGGTCGGTGGACCACGAGGAGGTCGGCGCGGGTTCGCTGCTGCCGCTGCTCGGCGAGGACGCGGTGACGGCGTTCGCGGAGGGGCTGCTGCGGCCGCTGCGCGAGCACGACCGGACGGCCCGCGGTGACCTGGTGGCCTCGCTGCGGGCGTGGCTGTCGAGGCACGGCCAGTGGGACGCGGCGGCGGCCGACCTCGGGGTGCACCGGCACACGCTGCGCTACCGGATGCGCCGGGTCGAGGAGTTGCTGGGCCGCTCGCTGGACGACACCGACGTGCGGATGGAGCTGTGGCTGGCACTGCGCTCCGGCGAGGAATAGACCGGAACGGAACACACGCCTGGACGCGGTGGAGTGGCCCCGGAGCCGAACGCTCCTAGTCGGCCAATCCGGTTGGCTTGCCCTCGCACCTACCCTCGGGTTCGGGTCCCACGCCCGTGGGCCGTACGACGACGAGGAGAGGGCCGGTACCACGGTGACCACCACGTACGATTTCTGGCTCGCCGGCCGCCGGGCGAGCGGTGACGCCGACTTCGAGGTGCACAACAGCTGGGACGGCCGTCTGGTCGGCAAGGTCAGCATCCCGACCGAGGCGCAGGTCGAGGAGGCGCTGGACGCCGCCGTCGCCGCGCTGCCGGTGTTCGCCGCCACCCCGGCGCACCAGCGGGCCGCCGCCCTGGACCACGTGGCCAAGCGGCTGACCGAGCGCACCGAGGAGCTCGCCCAGCTGATCACCGCCGAGAACGGCAAGCCGATCAAGTGGGCCCGCGGCGAGGTCGGCCGCGCGGTGTCGGTCTTCCGCTGGGCCGCCGAGGAGGCGCGCCGCACCAACGGCGAGACGATGCGGCTGGACACCGACCCGGGCGGCGTGGGCCGCTTCGCGATGGTGCGCCGTTTCCCGCGCGGCGTGGTGCTGGGGATCGCCCCGTTCAACTTCCCGCTGAACCTGGTCGCGCACAAGGTCGCCCCGGCGATCGCGGTCGGCGCGCCGATCATCCTCAAGCCGGCCCCGGCGACCCCGCTGTCGGCGATGGTGCTGGGCGAGATCCTGGCCGAGACCGACCTGCCGGCCGGCTCCTGGTCGATCCTGACCGTGCCGAACGACCGGATGCCGGCCCTGGTGCAGGACCGGCGCCTGCCGGTGATCTCCTTCACCGGCTCGGACAAGGTCGGCTACCAGATCATGGACTCGGTGCCGCGCAAGCACACCACCCTGGAGCTGGGCGGCAACGCCGCGGCCGTGGTGCTCGCCGACTGGTCCTCGGAGGCCGACCTGGACTGGGCTGCCACCCGGATCGCGATGTTCGCCAACTACCAGGGCGGCCAGTCCTGCATCTCGGTGCAGCGGGTGATCGCCGACGCGTCGGTGTACGACGCGCTGCTGGAGAAGGTCGTGGCCAAGGTCAAGGCCCAGGTCACCGGTGACCCGAACGACGACGCGACGGACGTCGGCCCGCTGGTCGACGAGAACGCCGCCAAGCGGGTGGAGTCCTGGGTGGACGACGCGGTCGCCAAGGGCGCCAAGGTGCTCACCGGCGGCACCCGCGAGGGCGCGACCTACGCCCCGACCGTGCTGGCCGAGCTGCCCGCCGACGCGATCCTGGCCAAGGCCGAGGTGTTCGGCCCGGTGCTGTCGCTGCACAAGGTGGACGGCGTGGCCGAGGCCTTCGCGGCCGTCAACGACTCGCCGTTCGGCCTGCAGGCGGGCGTGTTCACGCACGACCTGCAGACCGCCTTCCGCGCCCACCGGGAGCTGGAGGTCGGCGGCGTGATCATCGGTGACGCGCCGTCCTACCGCGCCGACCAGATGCCGTACGGCGGCGTCAAGGACTCCGGCGTCGGCCGCGAGGGCGTCAAGTACGCGATGGACGACTACACCGTCGAGAAGGTCATGGTCCTGACCGGTCTCGACCTCTGAGGCCGACGGACGGTGGCCGACTGACGGAGGCCGCCTGACGCGGGGCCCGGTCCGTTCGCGGACCGGGCCCCGCGTCGTGTTCAGCCGTCGTGTTCAGCCGTCGTGTTCAGCCGTCTTGTCCGGCTGCGACGGCGACGGCCTCGGCGACGGTGGCGTTCCCGGCGACCAGCTCCAGGGTCTGCCCGGCGGTGCCGGGCTCGCGCAGCAGCGCGGCCAGGACGGCGGCCACGTCGGCCCGGTCGACGGCGCCGCGGCCGACCGAGGGGGCGAGCCGGACCAGGCCGGTGCCGGGGCCGTCGGTGAGCCGTCCGGGGCGCAGCACCGTCCAGTCGAGCGCGGCGCGGGCGCGGACGGCGTCGTCGGCGGCGCCCTTGGCCCGCAGGTACGTCTCGAAGACCGCGTCGGCGGGGTGGTGGGCGGCCGCGTCGGCGCCCATCGAGGAGACCAGCAGGTACCGCCGGACGCCGGCGAGCTCGGCGGCGTCGGCGAGCAGGACGGCCGCGTCGCGGTCGACGGTGTTCTTGCGGGCGGCGCCGCTGCCCGGGCCGGCGCCGGCGGCGAAGACCACCGCGTCGGTGTCGGCGAGCAGGGCGGCCAGCTGCGGGGCGGTGGCGGACTCCAGGTCGAGCAGCAGCGGCTCGGCGCCGGCGTCGACGAGGTCCTGGGCCTGCTCGGGGCGGCGGATGATCCCGGCCGGGCGGTCGCCGCGGTCGGCGAGCAGCCGTTCCAGCTTCAGCGCGATCTGTCCGTGGCCCCCGGCGATGACGGTACGCATGGCTCCGACGGTAGTCCGAAGGATCGCCGGCCGTCCTGTCGTCCGGGAGGGTCGCGAACAGGACACAATGGGCGCATGACTTCGCTCGCCCACCCGCAGCTGCGTTTCACGCCCACCGTGGCGGACCCCTCCGGCCCCAGGGAGCTGGTGATCCTCGGTTCCACCGGTTCGATCGGCACCCAGGCCATCGACGTGGTGCTCCGCAACCCGGACCGCTTCCGGGTGGTCGCCCTGTCGGCGGCCGGCGGCCGGGTGGAGCTGCTCGCCGAGCAGGCGCTGCGGCTGGGCGTGCACACGGTGGCGGTGGCGGATCCGGCGGCGGAACCGGCGTTGCGCGAGGCGCTGGCCGCGAAGGCGGCGGGTCGGCCGCTGCCGACCGTGCTGGCGGGCCCGGACGCGGCGACCGAGCTGGCCGGGATGGAGTGCCACTCGGTGCTGAACGGCATCACCGGTTCGATCGGTCTGCGGCCGACGCTGGCCGCGCTGAAGGCCGGCCGGGTGCTGGTGCTGGCGAACAAGGAGTCGCTGATCGTCGGCGGCCCGCTGGTGAAGGCGGTGGCGAAGCCAGGGCAGATCGTGCCGGTGGACTCCGAGCACGCGGCGCTGTTCCAGGCGCTGGCCGGCGGCACCCGGGCGGAGGTCCGCAAGCTGGTGGTGACGGCGAGCGGCGGCCCGTTCCGGACCCGGACCCGGGAGCAGCTGGCCGGGGTGACCCCGCAGGACGCGCTGGCGCACCCGACCTGGGCGATGGGCCCGGTCGTCACGATCAACTCGGCCACCCTGGTCAACAAGGGCCTGGAGGTGATCGAGGCGCACCTGCTCTACGACGTGCCGTTCGACCGGATCGACGTTGTGGTCCATCCGCAGTCAGTGGTGCACTCGATGGTGGAGTTCACGGACGGCTCGACCCTGGCGCAGGCGAGCCCGCCGGACATGCGGATGCCGATCGCGCTGGGGATCGGCTGGCCGGACCGGGTGCCGGACGCCGCCCCGGCCTGTGACTGGACCAAGGCTGCGACCTGGGAGTTCTTCCCGTTGGACAACGAGGCCTTCCCGGCGGTCGAGCTGGCGCGCGAGGTGGGCACGCTGGGCGGTACGGCGCCGGCGGTGTTCAACGCGGCGAACGAGGAGTGCGTGGAGGCTTTCCTGAAGGGCCGCCTCGCTTTCACGGGAATCGTGGACACTGTTGCCAAGGTCGTGGCCGAGCACGGACAGCGCGACGGTGGGCCGGCGGCGGGAACTTCCCTGACGGTCGAGGACGTCCTGCACGCGGAGGACTGGGCGCGCGCCCGGGCCCGCGAGCTGGCGGCGGGCTGACGGACCGGCCCGCGGCGTCGGCGGTACCCCCGTCGCGTCGCGGAACGCGGTACGACGAGACGATGAGCGGAGCGGCATGACGGAGGGCCAGCGGTGGCAACGGTTTTGACGGTGGTCGGCATCCTGGTCTTCGTGATCGGGCTGCTCATCTCGATCGCCTGGCACGAGCTCGGCCACCTCTCCACGGCCAAGCTGTTCGGCATCCGGGTGCCGCAGTACATGGTCGGGTTCGGCCCGACCCTCTGGTCCCGCCGGAAGGGCGAGACCGAGTACGGCATCAAGGCGATCCCGTTCGGCGGGTACATCCGGATGATCGGGATGTTCCCGCCGGGCGAGGACGGCCGGATCACCAAGCGCAGCAGCTCGCCCTGGCGGACCATGATCGAGGACGCCCGTGAGGCCTCCTACGAGGAGCTCCAGGAGGGCGACGAGCACCGGCTGTTCTACACCCGCAAGCCCTGGAAGCGGATCATCGTCATGTTCGCCGGGCCGTTCATGAACCTGATCCTGGCGTTCGGACTGTTCCTGACCGTCATGATGGGCTTCGGCGTCTCGATGAACGTGCCGACGGTCAGCACCGTCGCCCAGTGCGTGGTCAAGGCGGGCCAGCCCACCGACAGCTGCCCGGCGGGCGCCCCGCAGACCCCGGCGGCCCAGGCCGGTCTGAAGGCCGGGGACAAGATCCTCTCCTTCGACGGGGACCGGATCCACACGTACGACCAGCTCCAGGCGGACATCCGCCGGTCGGCCGGCAAGACCGTGCCGGTCGTGGTCCAGCGCGGCGACGCGCAGCTGACCCTGAACCCGACCATCGCGGTCAACGACGTCCAGAAGTACGACGGCAACGGCGTCCCGCTCAAGGGCCAGACCCTCCAGGCCGGGTTCCTCGGATTCACCCCGGCGAGTGGTGTGGTCCAGCTGGGCTTCGGCCAGTCCGTCGACCGGATGTCCACCATGGCCGAGAGCGGGGTCAAGTCGCTGGCCGCCCTGCCCGGCAAGATTCCCGGCCTGTGGAACGCCGTCGTCGGCGACGCCCCGCGCGACCCGGACTCGCCGATCGGCATGGTCGGCGCCGCCCGGGTCAGCGGCGAGGTGTTCTCGCTGGACATCCCGGGCACCCAGCGGGTCGCCTTCTTCGTGAACCTGCTGGCCGGCATCAACCTGTCGCTGTTCCTGTTCAACATGCTGCCGCTGCTGCCGCTGGACGGCGGCCACGTCGCCGGCGCGGTCTGGGAGGCCGTCCGCCGCCGGATCGCACAGCTGTTCCGCCGGCCCGATCCGGGCCCGTTCGACGTCGCCAAGCTGATGCCGGTGGCATACGTCGTGGCCAGCGTCTTCATCGGTTTCACCCTGCTGGTGATGGTCGCCGACCTGGTGAACCCGGTGAAGATCAGCTAGGGCGTTCGGGTACGGCGGGTGTGCTGGGCCCCCGGACCGTGCCGTACCGTGGAGGCCGGGTGCGCGATCGTCCGCGCGCCCGGCCTCGGCCGTCCCAGCGGCCGGGCGGTCGACCACACCTCAACCCCGGGGAACCCTGCGCACATGACCGCGATCTCGCTCGGTATTCCGTCCCTGCCGCTCAAGCCGCTGGCCAAGCGCCGCTACTCCCGGCAGATCATGGTCGGCAACGTGCCGGTCGGCGGTGACGCCCCCGTCTCGGTGCAGTCGATGACCACCACCGTCACCTCGGACATCAACGCCACGCTGCAGCAGATCGCCCAGCTGACCGCGTCCGGCTGCCAGATCGTCCGGGTCGCCGTCCCCTCCCAGGACGACGCCGACGCGCTGCCGATCATCGCCAAGAAGTCGCAGATCCCGGTGATCGCCGACATCCACTTCCAGCCGAAGTACGTCTTCGCGGCGATCGACGCCGGCTGCGCGGCCGTGCGCGTCAACCCGGGCAACATCAAGGCCTTCGACGACAAGGTCGGCGAGATCGCCAAGGCCGCCAAGGACGCCGGGGTGCCGATCCGGATCGGCGTCAACGCCGGCTCGCTCGACAAGCGGCTGCTGGAGAAGTACGGCAAGGCCACCCCGGAGGCGCTGGTCGAGTCCGCGCTGTGGGAGTGCTCGCTGTTCGAGGAGCACGACTTCCGCGACATCAAGATCTCGGTCAAGCACAACGACCCGGTCGTGATGATCCAGGCCTACCGGCAGCTCGCGGCCGCCTGCGACTACCCCCTGCACCTCGGCGTGACCGAGGCCGGGCCGGCCTTCCAGGGCACCATCAAGTCCGCGGTCGCCTTCGGCGCGCTGCTCGCCGAGGGCATCGGCGACACCATCCGGGTCTCGCTCTCGGCCCCGCCGGCCGAGGAGATCAAGGTCGGCAACCAGATCCTGGAGTCCCTCGGGCTGCGCCAGCGCGGGCTGGAGATCGTCTCCTGCCCGTCCTGCGGCCGCGCCCAGGTCGACGTCTACAAGCTCGCCGAGGAGGTCACCGCCGGGCTGGAGGGCATGGAGGTGCCGCTGCGCGTCGCCGTCATGGGCTGCGTCGTGAACGGCCCGGGCGAGGCCCGCGAGGCCGACCTCGGGGTCGCCTCCGGCAACGGCAAGGGGCAGATCTTCGTCAAGGGGCAGGTGATCAAGACCGTGCCCGAGTCGAAGATCGTCGAGACCCTGATCGAGGAGGCGCTCAAGCTCGCCGAGCAGATGCAGGAGGAGGGCGTCGAGGCCGGTTCGCCGACCGTCGTCGCCGCGGAGTGACCGTTCGGATCGGGTGTTTCCGGTCCGAACGCAACCGCAGCGCAGTTTTCCGGAAGCGGGGCCGTCCGTTCGTGGACGGCCCCGCGGCCGTAGCCGGGTGGGGCCACGGAGTAGGGTGCGGCCAGAGTCGTCTCAGTGAGGTGCTGTCTCGATGCTCGATCGAGGTGTGATTCTCCCCAGCTCCTTCCAGGCCGCCCGGGCCCTGGCCACCACCCGCGTGCTGGAACCCCCGGATCTCGCGGACGCCCTGGAGATCCTCCACCGCGACCCGGTCGCCAACGCCTTCGTCGCCACCCGGGTCGAGGCCGTCGGGCTGGACCCGTGGCGGCTCGGTGGGGAGCTGTGGGGGTGGTACGACGGGGGCGGCGTACTGGACGCCCTCTGCTACGCGGGGGCGAACCTCGTCCTGGTCAACGCCGGACCGGTGGCCGTCGCGGCCTTCGCCGAGCGGGCCAGGCGGCAGGGGCGGCGCTGCTCCTCGATCGTGGGGCCGGCCGAGTCGACCGCCGCCTTCTGGGCGCTGCTGGAGCGCAGTTGGGGGCCGGCTCGTGAAGTCCGGGGCCACCAACCACTGTTGGCGACCTCCTCGCCGTCGGCGGAGATCGCGCCGGATCCGTTGGTGCGGAGGGTGCGGCGCAACGAGGTCGAGGCGTTGATGCCCGCCTGCGTGGCGATGTTCACCGAGGAGGTGGGGGTGTCGCCGCTGGCGGGGGACGGGGGGCTCCTCTACCAGGCCCGGGTGGCCGAACTCGTCTCCACCGGGCGGTCGTTCGCGCGGTTCGCGGACGATGGACAGGTGGTGTTCAAGGCCGAGGTCGGGGCGGTGACGGAGGGGGCCTGCCAGATCCAGGGGGTCTGGGTGGCGCCGGAGTACCGGGGGCAGGGGCTGTCCGAGACCGGGATGGCGGCGGTGCTGGACGTCGCGCTGCGGGAGGTGGCGCCGGTGGTCTCGCTGTACGTCAACGACTTCAACCTGCGGGCGCGGGCGGCGTATCGGCGGGTGGGGTTCCGGGAGGTCGGGGCGTTCATGAGCGTTCTCTTCTGAGCGCTCCGTTCCAGGGGGCCGCTGTCGGGGCGGCGGGCGTCGTGGTCGGGGGCGGCGGGCGTCTGTCGTCGTGCGGTTCCCGGGGCGTTGGGTTCTGATCTTCGGCCGCGCCACAGGGCCGCTGGTAGTAACGTCCGGAGCATGGATCAGCTGACCGGGGTGACGATCGAGGCCATCGACCTTGCGGCCTGGGCGCCGCAGGCGCTGGAGGTCCAGGCGGTGGCGTTCGGGCTCACGCCCGAGGAGGTCGCGGTACGGCTGCACATCGTGGGGCGGCATGCCCAGCAGCCCGGGGTGATCGCGTTCGGGGCGATGAGCGGGGGGCGGCTGGTCGGGTTCGGGTACGGGATGCCGAACCAGCGGGAGCACTGGTGGAGCACGGTCATCGAGCCGTACCTGACCGCCCGCGGCTACGGGGACTGGCTGGACGGGGTGTTCGCGGTCACCGAACTGCACGTGCTGCCGGAGTTCCAGGGGCAGGGGGTCGGGACCCGGCTGATCCGGATGCTGTGCGAGGGGTCGGGACTGGAGCGGAGCATCCTGTCGGCGATCGACGCGGAGACGCCGGCGCGGCGGCTGTACCGGGCGTTGGGGTACCAGGACTTGGCCCGGGCGGTGCGGTTTCCGGCGACGGACCGGTTGTACGCGGTGATGGGGGCGCGGTTGCCCCTGCGGGGGCTCGGGGGCGGGCGGGGTTAGCTCGGGGGTCGGCTCGGGGGCGGGCGGGTTGGCTCGGGGGTCGGCTCGGGGGCGGGCGGGTTGGCTCGGGGGTCTTTTTGTTCGGGGGCCTTGTCACGAGAGGTGCCCGGCGAACTCCAGGTAGAGCTCGGCGTCTTCGTGGCGGCCGGCGGTGAGCGCGCGCAGGGCCAGGTCGACGGAGCGGAAGAGGGTCCAACCGCGGAGGCGGTCCTGGTCGACGTCGAGGGCGTCGGCGAGCTGGTGGAGCCGGCGGCGGACGGCGGCGGGGGCGCCGGGGGAGCCGAGCAGGGTGTCGGCGCGGTCCAGGACGAGGCGGGCCAGGTCGTAGGCGCGCTCGCCGGCCAGCGGGCGGGGGTCGATGGCCAGCCAGGGGGCGCGGTCGGCGGCCAGGACGTTGCCGTGGTGGAAGTCGCCGTGGAGGAGGAAGGTCTCGGTGGCGGAGGCTGCCAGGGACTCGGCCGTCGCCAGGGCCTCGGTGATCAGGGGCTGCGCCGCGGTGGCCGCGGGGTGGTCGCGGTGCCGGGTGAGGCGGGCGGCGGTGTCGGCGACCCGGTTGGTGAGGGTGGGGTAGGGGGACGGCCCGTCGGGGAGCTCAGCCCAGAGGCGGTGGAGCAGACTGGTCGCCTCCAGCATGGCCTTGGGCTCGGCGAGTGAGCGCAGTGGGATCTCGCCGTGGAGACGCTCCAGGAGGAGGACGCCCTCGGCGGGGTCGGCGTCGAGGAGGAGGACGGCGCCCCGGCCGGCCCAGTGGGTGAGGGCGGTGTGCTCGTGGGCGGTCTCGGGGGTGACCAGGCCGGTCTTGAGGACGGCGGGGGAGAGGTCGTCGCGGTGGACGTAGGTGATCAGGCTGAGGCTGCCGCCGGGGTCCAGGGTGCGTTCGGGGGTGAGGTTCCAGCGGGCCAGGTGGGCGGCTGTCCTCGTGGGGAGGGTGGCAAGCCAGTGGCGGCCTTCCTCGCCTTGGGTGGCGGTGACGCTGTTGGTCAGCCAGGTGGGGATGGTGATGTGCGGTGTGTTTCCCGACATGCCTGGCCTTCCGGTTGGTGCGCTGCCTGGGGTGGCCTGTCCATTGTCGGGGATGGGGGTGAAATCGCAGGTCAGTGGCGTGGGGGTTTCTGTGTTGGTGGGGGGCTTTCGGGAGGGTGGGTGGCCGGGGGCGGCTCCAGGGGCTGGGTGATTTTCGGACTGCCCATTCGGTGGGGTGGGGCGTTGGGGCGGTGGCAGTCTGAAAATCACCCGTCACGCCCCTCTCCGGGCCACCCCCTGCGCCGCCCCCTCCCGCAGCGCGTCCCTCTCGCCAGAGGGGAGGGAGGGGTGGGTGGGGGCGCCCGACCGCGTTCAGCTCTGGCGGGTTGCCGTCGGGGTGGGGACGGGTTCGGGGATGCCGGGGAAGGGGGTGTCGGGGGCGCCCCAGTGGTGGGCGCGGAGGGCGCAGTCGCGGAGGGCGGTGGCGGCGGTGGGGCGTTGGGGGGTGGGGACGGCGGCGACCAGGTCGGCGTAGACGGTGGTGAGGCGGGTTTCGAGGTGGGCCGCGAGTTTGGTGGCGGTGGGGGCGTCGGTGACGGGGAAGGGGAGCTGGTAACCGCCGGCGGCGGGGGTGGGGGTGGCGCCGAGGGTGGTGAGGAGGCGTTGCCAGGCGTCGCGTTGGGATTGGTGGGCGGTGTAGGCGGTGCGGGCGTCGGCGCGTTGTTGGTCTTCGGGGAGGTGGGCGCCGACGACGCCGTAGCCGTAGATGGCGGCGTGTTCGGCGCTGAGGGCGTTCTGGAGGGCGGGGAGGGAGGTGCCCGGAGTGGGGGCGGCCGTCGGGGGAGCGGTGGGGGAGGGCTGGTCGGGGGTCTGGTCGAGGGGAGCGCCGAGGGCGGCGGCGTGCAGGGCGTTGGAGGCGGCGACGGAGGCGAGCAGGCGGGCCAGGGGTGGCTGGGCGGCGCCGAGGTCGGTGAGGCGGGACTGGGCGGTCTGGCGTTCCAGGGCGGCCAGGGTGGCGGGGGTGTGGGTGGGGGTCGCCGTGGGCGTGCCGGGAGTGGGGGCCGGGGGGACGGAGGCGGCGGGCATGCCGTAGGCGAGGGCGGCGCGGTGCTGGGCGGTTTCGGCGCGGAGGGGTTGGAGCAGGGCGGTCTGGGCGCCGGGCGTGGCGAGGGCGGTGTCGTACGCGGCCAGCAGGGTGTCGGTGGCGGCGATGGCGCGCAGGCGGACCGGGTTGTCGGGGTCGGGGCCGGGGCCCTTGTTGCCGGGCATCACGGCGCCGTTGGGGTCGGCCCCGTTGGAGCTGGTGCAGGCGGCGGTGAGGGTGATCAGTCCGAGGGCCAGGAAGGTCCGTCGGCTGTGCGGCTGCATCGGGGTCACTCCGGGGCGTGTACGGGAGGGCGGCCTCCCCGCCTGCCCTCGTTGGCCTGAATCTTTGCAGAACCCCCACGATTGCGGGTGGGGATTGGGGGTGCGGTGCGGTGGGTGGGCCGGTGTGAGCTTGCTCGCAGTGGGTGGCGTCCGGCTGGTCCGGGGTGGTCCGGAATCGGTGGTTCGCGGCTTCACCGGCTAGGCTTTGGGCCGAGCTGCCGTGACCCGGTGTGCGCCCGTGGGGCGCGGAGGGTGCGGGGCGACCTTCTGACAACAGCAGACGCGGCCGAGGAGTCCACCCGGATGAGCACCACCCACACCGACCGGCTGCGCGCGTTGCTGGAGCCGCTGGCCGAGCAGGCCGGACTGGACCTGGAGGACGTCAAGGTCACCAAGGCGGGCAGTCGCCGGCAGGTGCAGATCGACGTCGACACCGACGGCGGCGTCGACATGGACGCCATCGCCGAGTTCAGTCGGGTGGTCGGCGAGGCCCTGGACGAGTCCGACCTGATGGGCGAGGAGCCCTACCTGCTGGAGGTCGGCTCGCCGGGTGCGGAGCGTCCGCTGGTCCTGCCCCGGCACTGGCAGCGGGCCGAGGGCCGGCTGGCCAAGATCCACCTGGTCGACGGCGGGGAGATCGTCGCCCGGGTGCTGGAGGCGGACGAGGACGGCGCGCTGGTCGAGGTGCAGCCGGTGAAGGGGCGCGGCCGTCCGAAGGAGCGACGTCTCGAGTACGGCGAGGTGGCCCGGGCGCGGGTCCAGGTCGAGTTCAACCGCAAGGACGACGAGAAGCTCCTGGACGAGGCCGCCGACTTCGACGAGGGGGACGACGGCGCCGAGTGAGTCGGCCGCCGTACGACCATGATGAACGTGACGAAAGACGAGGAGGCGTAGCCGTGGACATCGACATGAGTGCCCTGCGCACGCTGGTCAACGAGAAGAACATCCCCTTCGACCTGCTGGTCGAGTCCATCGAGTCCGCCCTCCTCACCGCGTACCACCGCACCGAGGGCTCGCGCCGCCGGGCGCGGGTGCACCTGGACCGCAAGAGCGGCCACGTCACCGTGTGGGCCATGGAGGACCCGGCGGAGCTGGACGAGGGCGTCGAGCCGAAGGAGTTCGACGACACCCCGAGCGGCTTCGGCCGGATCGCGTCCAGCATCGGCATCCAGGTGATGATGCAGCGCCTGCGCGACGCCGCCGACGACCAGACCTTCGGCGAGTACGCGGGCAAGGAGGGCGACATCGTCACCGGTGTCGTCCAGCAGGGCAACGACCCGAAGAACGTGCTGGTCGACATCGGCAAGCTGGAGGCCATCCTGCCGCCGCAGGAGCAGGTCCCGGGCGAGGACTACCGGCACGGCACCCGGCTGAAGTGCTACGTGGTGGCGGTGCGCCGCGGTGTCCGCGGGCCGTCGGTGACGCTCTCGCGCACCCACCCGAGCCTGGTGAAGAAGCTGTTCGCGCTGGAGGTCCCGGAGATCGCGGACGGCAGCGTGGAGATCGCCGCGATCGCCCGTGAGGCCGGCCACCGGACCAAGATCGCGGTCTGGTCGCGCCGCGCCGGGCTGAACGCCAAGGGCGCCTGCATCGGTCCGATGGGCTCCCGGGTGCGCGCCGTGATGGGCGAGCTGCACGGCGAGAAGATCGACATCGTCGACTGGTCCGAGGACCCGCGCGAGATGGTCGCCGCCGCGCTGTCCCCCGCACGGGTGACCAGCGTGGAGATCGTGGACGCCGCCCAGCGTTCCGCCCGGGTGATCGTGCCGGACTACCAGCTGTCGCTGGCGATCGGCAAGGAGGGGCAGAACGCCCGCCTGGCCGCGCGTCTCACCGGCTGGCGGATCGACATCCGGCCGGACACCGAGGGCCAGGCCGAGCCCCAGTAGGAAAATGTAGGGGCCCCGGCCCAGTAGTCAGTGTTGTTCCTGGCGTCCCCGCGGGTCCTCCGGGATCTGCGGGGCGGCGCCATGTCGCTTCGGAGGGGTAGACTTGCCTTCGTCTGGCCGGACGCACGTCCGAGCACGCCCGGAACGCACCTGCGTGGGCTGCCGCAAGCGCGCGGCCAAGCACCAGCTGTTGCGTGTCACGGCGGTCGAGGGCGTCTGCGTCCCTGACCCCCGTGGCGCACTGCCGGGCCGGGGTGCACACCTGCACCCCGATCCGGCTTGCCTCGACCTCGCGGTCCGCCGTCGAGCGTTTCCCCGGGCCTTCCGGCTCCAGGGGACGCTCGACACGGAGCGGCTCCGCGGGTTCATCGAGGAGCGGGCAGGCGGAGCCTCTTAGGCGGGCCACCTCCCGCGACGGCCGCCGCTCACCGCGGCGGAGAACCACCGCAACAAGCACAGCGTTCGGGCAGCCGCGCGCCGTGCCACCAGTCAGGTACCTCGCGATGTGGAAGTAGGTCGAGATTGCGATGAGCACTCGATGAGTACGCGATGAGTACGCGATGGGTACGCCCATGAAGTAGCGACAGTCCGGCGGACGAGACCCCCGGACTCATAGACAGGAGTGAAGTGGCTAAGGTCCGGGTTTACGAACTCGCCAAGGAGCTTGGCTTGGAGAGCAAGGCCGTCATGGCCAAGCTCACCGAGCTCGGTGAGTTCGTCCGTTCGGCGTCCTCGACGATCGAGGCGCCGGTCGTGCGTAAGCTGACTGACGCGCTTGGTGTGGCCCCCACTGGTGGTGGCGCTGCCAAGCCGGGCCCGCGGAAGACCGCGGCGCCCCAGCCCGCGGCAGGTGCCGCGGGTGCACCCAAGCCGGGTGCCCCGACCCCGGGTCCGCGCCCTGGCGCGACCCCTGGTCCCCGTCCGACCCCGGCCGCCGCGGCTCCCGCCGCTCCGGCCACCCCTGCGGCTCCGGCCGCTCCCGCCCGTCCGGGCGCGCCGACTCCGGGCCCGCGTCCGGCCGCGCGTCCCGCCGCTCCGGCGGCCCCGGCCGCGCCCGCGGCCGAGTTCTCCTCGCCGGCTCCGGCCGGTGACGCCCCGCGTCCGGCCGCCCAGGCCCCGCGTCCGAGTGGCCAGGCCGCCGGTGGCGCCCGTCCGGGCCCGCGTCCGGCCGGCCCGCGTCCGGGCAACAACCCGTTCACCTCGGGCAGCGCGACCGGCATGGCCCGCCCCGGCGACCGCCGTCCGGGCGCGCCGGGTGGCCGTCCGGGTGCTCCGGGCGCGCAGGGCGGCGACCGTCCGCGTCCGGGTGGCGACCGTCCGCGTCCGGCCGGTGCGCCGGGTGCCGGTGCTCCCCGTCCGGGTGGTGCCCCCCGTCCCGACGGCATGCCGCGTCCGG
This sequence comes from Kitasatospora sp. NPDC058190, assembly GCF_042883685.1. Taxonomy (NCBI): domain Bacteria; kingdom Bacillati; phylum Actinomycetota; class Actinomycetes; order Kitasatosporales; family Streptomycetaceae; genus Kitasatospora; species Kitasatospora sp. NPDC058190. The sequence goes on along the minus strand of NZ_JBHVVI010000037.1, from coordinate 38,829 downwards.
CCGCGCCGCGTCCCGGCGGGCCGACCCCGTCCGGCATGCCGCGTCCGAACCCGGGCATGATGCCGCAGCGTCCGGCCGGCCCGCGTCCGGGTCCGGGTGGCCGTGGTCCGGGTGGCCCCGGTGGTCGTCCGGGTGGTCCGGGTGCCGGTGGCGCCCGTCCGGGCTTCCAGGGTCGTCCGGCCGGTCCGGGCTCGCGTCCGGCCGGTGGCGGCGGCTTCGGCGGCCCGCGTCCGGGTGGCGGTGCTCCCGGTGGCGGCGGCGGCTTCGGCGGCCCGCGTCCCGGTGGCTTCGGCGGTCGTCCCGGCGGCCCGGGTGCCCGTGGTGGCACGCAGGGCGCCTTCGGTCGTGGCCCGGGCGGTCGCCCGGCGCGCGGTCGCAAGTCGAAGCGGGCGAAGCGCCAGGAGTACGAGGCCATGCAGGCCCCGTCCGTCGGCGGTGTGATGCTGCCTCGCGGCAACGGCCAGACCGTTCGCCTGTCGAGCGGCGCCTCGCTGATGGACTTCGCGGAGAAGATCAACGCCAACCCGGCCGCGCTCGTCTCCGTCATGTTCAACCTCGGTGAGATGGTCACCGCGACCCAGTCGGTCTCCGACGCGACCCTCGAGCTGCTGGCCGGCGAGATGGGCTTCCAGCTGGAGATCGTCAGCCGGGACGACGAGGACCGCGAGCTGCTGGAGTCGTTCGACATCGACTTCGGCGCCGACGAGGGCGACGAGGACCAGCTGGCCCCGCGCCCGCCGGTCGTCACCGTCATGGGTCACGTCGACCACGGTAAGACCCGCCTGCTGGACGCCATCCGCAAGTCCAACGTGGTGGCCGGCGAGGCCGGTGGCATCACCCAGCACATCGGTGCCTACCAGGTGGCCACGATGGTGAACGGCGAAGAGCGCCCGATCACCTTCCTGGACACCCCGGGTCACGAGGCGTTCTCCGCCATGCGTGCCCGTGGCGCCAAGTCCACCGACATCGCGATCCTGGTGGTCGCGGCCAACGACGGTGTCATGCCGCAGACGGTCGAGGCGCTGAACCACGCCAAGGCCGCCGGTGTGCCGATCGTGGTCGCCGTCAACAAGATCGACGTCGAGGGCGCCGACCCGACCAAGGTCCGCGGTCAGCTGACCGAGTTCGGCCTGGTGGCCGAGGAGTACGGCGGCGACACCATGTTCGTCGACATCTCCGCGCGCCAGGGTCTGCACATCGACCAGCTGCTGGAGGCCGTGGTCCTGACCGCGGACGCCTCGCTGGACCTGCGGGCCAACCCCGAGCAGGACGCGCAGGGTATCGCCATCGAGGCGCACCTGGACAAGGGCCGCGGCGCCATGGCGACCGTGCTGGTGCAGCGCGGTACGCTCCGCGTCGGCGACTCGATCGTCGTGGGCGACGCCTACGGTCGCGTCCGCGCGATGCTGGACGAGAACGGCAACAACCTCACCGAGGCCGGCCCGTCCCGCCCGGTGCTGCTGCTCGGTCTGACCTCGGTGCCCCGCGCCGGTGACAGCTTCATCGTCGTCGACGAGGACCGCACCGCGCGCCAGATCGCCGAGAAGCGCTCGGCCCGCGACCGCAACGCCGCCTTCGCGCAGCGTCGGGTCCGGGTGTCCCTGGAGGACCTGGACAAGGCCATCGCCGCCGGCTCCATCGAGCAGCTCAACCTCATCATCAAGGGTGACGTCTCCGGTTCGGTCGAGGCCCTCGAGGACGCCCTGGTCAAGCTGGACGTCGGCGAGGAGGTCGAGCTCCGGGTCCTGCACCGCGGTGTGGGTGCCATCACCGAGTCCGACGTGGACCTGGCGATGGGCTCGGACGCCATCATCATCGGCTTCAACGTGCGCGCCGAAGGCCGTGCGCGTACCGCGGCCGAGAAGGAAGGCGTGGACGTCCGGTACTACTCGGTCATCTACCAGGCGATCGAGGAGATCGAGAACGCCCTCAAGGGCATGCTCAAGCCGGAGTACGAGGAGGTGCGCCTCGGCGCCGCGGAGATCCGCGAGGTCTTCCGCTCCTCCAAGTTCGGCAACATCGCCGGTGTCCTGGTCCGCGACGGCATCATCCGCCGCAACGCCAAGGCCCGCCTGCTGCGCGACGGCAAGGTCGTGGCGGAGAACCTCTCGATCGAGGGTCTGCGCCGCTTCAAGGACGACGCGACCGAGGTCCGCGAGGGCTTCGAGGCCGGTGTGACCCTGGGGTCGTTCAACGACATCAAGGTCGACGACATCATCGAGACCTACGAGATGCGCGAGAAGCCGCGCGCGTAGTCGCTGGTCACCGGGGCCGGTCGACGGGTGGTATTTCCGTCGACCGGCCCCGGTCTCGCTGTGTAGGGTCCGGGGTAGTCGATTGTCGCGGCGTCAGCCCGGTTCCGGGCCGTACGTCCCCGAGGCCTTCCAGGTCGGCGAGACCTGTCACACATGTTCGTGGGAACACTCACCTTCGACCTGCTCCTGGGCGACGTCCACTCGCTCAAGGAGAAGCGTTCGATCGTGCGGCCCATCGTGGCCGAACTGCAGCGCAAGTACAGCGTGTGCGCTGCTGAGACCGGGAACCAGGATCTGCACCGCCGGGCCGAGATCGGCCTCGCGGTGGTGTCCGGCGACGCCGGATACGTCACCGAGATCCTGGACAGCTGTGAGCGGTTGGTCGCCGGCCGCCCCGAGGTGCAGCTCCTCTCCGCGAGGAGGAGGTACCACAACGACGACGACGAATGACCGCTGTGGAGGGCGTCGACGGAAGTCGCCGTTCTCACACAGATCAGGACCCAGAGCGCCCGCAAGGCCGGGCGCGGGCCGGTACTTTGGGGCGTGGGCCCCGACGGGTGCGCAGCTCGCCCGGGTGCCGGGCCCACTGCACGAGGAGGCAACGTGACCGACACCGCAAGGGCGCGCAAGCTCGCCGACCGCATCCAGGTGGTCGTCGCCCAGACCCTGGAGCGGCGGATCAAGGACCCCCGTCTGGGGTTCGTGACCATCACCGACACCCGGGTGACCGGCGACCTGCGCGAGGCCACCGTCTTCTACACCGTCTTCGGCGACGACACCGAGCGCGAGGCCACCGCGGCCGCGCTGGAGAGCGCCAAGGGCGTGCTCCGCTCCGAGGTCGGCAAGCAGACCGGGGTGCGCTTCACCCCGTCGCTGACCTTCGTCGCGGACGCGCTGCCGGAGAACGCCCGGAACATCGACGACCTGCTCGACCGGGCCCGGACCTCGGACGCCGCCGTGCGCACCCAGGCCGCGGGGGCGACCTACGCCGGCGACGCGGACCCGTACCGGGTGCCGGCGTCCGAGCGTGACGACGAGGACGAGTAGTCATGGCGGGTGAGTCGGCTCAGGCCGCCTCGCGAACCGGATCGACCACGGGGGCGTCCTCCACCAGCACGGTGGAGGGTGCCCTCGCGGCGCTCCCGGGGCCGCGCGCCGAGGAGAGCGGCTTCGAGCTGCTCTGGCAGCAGGTGGTGGCGGAGATCGGGCGGGCCCGCTCGATCGACCTGATCTGCCACATCTGCCCCGACGGCGACGCGCTGGGCTCCTCGCTGGCGGCGGCGCTGGCGCTGCGCGCGCTCGGCAAGCGGGTGCGGGTCTCCTTCGGCGACGACCCGCAGATCGTGCCCGAGTCGCTGGCCTTCCTGCCCGGCCAGGAGCTGATCGTGCCGGCCGCCGAGGTGCCGGACGTGCCCGAGCTGGTGCTCTGCTTCGACGTGGCCGCGCAGAGCCGACTGGGGCTGCTGCACGACAAGGCCTTCGCCGCGCCCGTCCTGGTGGTGTTCGACCACCACGCCTCCAACCCGGGCTTCGGCACCCACCAGTTGATCGACCCGACCGCGCCGGCCACCGCCGTGCTGGTCGAGGAGCTGCTGCGCCGGCTCGGCGTCGAGCTCGACCAGGACCTGGCCACCTGTCTGTACACCGGGGTCGCCACCGACACCGGATCCTTCAAGTACCGGGCCACCACGCCCGCGACCCACGAACTCGCCGCCCGGTTGCTGGCCACCGGCATCCGGCACGACCTGATCTCCCGGCAGCTGTGGGACACCTCCTCCTTCGGCTACCTCAAGGTGCTCGCAGGCGCGCTGGACCGGGCGGTCTACGAGCCGGACGCGGCCGACGGGCTGGGCCTGGTGTGGACCTGGGTGCCGTACCAGGACCTGGCGCTGTTCAGCGTCACGGTCGAGGAGATCGAGGGGCTGATCGACATCCTGCGCCGGCCGGCCGAGGCCGAGGTGGCGCTGGTGCTCAAGCAGGACCCGGACGGGACGCTGCGCGGCTCCTCGCGTTCCAAGGGTGCGGTGGACGTCGCCGCCGCCTGCGCCGAACTGGGCGGCGGGGGGCACGTCTTCGCGGCCGGATTCAGTGCCCGGGAGGACGTGGCCGCGGTGGTCGAGCGGTTCCGGGGCGCGCTGCGGCCGGTACGTTGATCATCTTGCGATTGCTGTCTTAGAGAAAGAACTCGATGAAGCGCAAAGGCACCGGCCCGGACGGCCTGGTGATCGTCGACAAGCCCGAGGGCATCACCTCTCACGGGGTCGTCGCCAAGCTGCGGTGGCTGGCCGGGACCCGGAAGGTCGGGCACGCCGGCACGCTGGACCCGATGGCCACCGGCGTGCTGGTGATCGGCGTCGAGCGGGCCACCCGGCTGCTCGGCCACCTGATGCTGACCGCCAAGACGTACGAGGCGACCATCCGGCTCGGCCAGACCACCATCACCGACGACCGGGAGGGCGAGGTCACCTCCTCGGCCCCGGCCGACGCCGTCACCCGTGAGGCGATCGACGCCGGGATCACGGCGCTCACCGGCGAGATCATGCAGGTCCCGTCCAAGGTCAGCGCGATCAAGATCGACGGCAAGCGGTCGTACGCGCGGGTGCGCGAGGGCGAGGACTTCGAGCTGGAGGCCCGGCCGACCACGATCCACTCCTTCACCGTGCACGAGCAGCGCGCGGCGGTCGCCGAGGACGGTACCGCGGTGATCGACCTGGACGTCACCGTGGAATGCTCCTCCGGCACCTACATCCGGGCGCTGGCCCGCGACCTGGGTGCCGGCCTGGGCGTCGGCGGGCACCTGACCGCGCTGCGGCGAACCAAGGTCGGGCCGTACTCGGTGGAGTCGGCGCGCACCCTGGAGCAGCTGGAAGAGAAGCTGGAGGTGCTGCCGATCGCGGAGGCCGCGGCGGCGGCCTTCCCGCGCTGGGACCTGGACGAGGCCTCCGCGGAGAAGCTCTCGCACGGCGCGCGGTTGAAGGCACCGGGGCTGGGCGTGGACGGGCCGATCGCGGTGTTCGGGCCGGACGGGCGCTTCCTCGCGCTGGTCGAGGAGAAGGGCGGGCAGGCGAAGCCGGTGGCGGTGTTCGTCGGCTGAGAGTCGGCCGCTCCGAAAACCCCCGTCGGGAGTCCTCCCGGCGGGGGTTTCACCTTTGGGAGCGTAGTCACCCCTTCGAGGGAGCGCACGAGGTGAAAGACCGTGGTGAGCGGCGCGGGCGCGGTCGGGCCGCCGCCTCGGCGGGCAGGCTCCCGGCGGCGAGCGAGCGACGGTCGAAGGGGCGGTCATGCGGGGGTTTCTGGAGGGTGATCCGGGGCGGTACCTGCTGCGGATCCGGGACCTCAACGGGCGGCTGCACGGCTTAGGGTTCGTCGCCGACCCGCAGGGCAGCGTGCTGACCGCGCACGAGGGCGTGGCGGGTCTGGACCGGGTGGTGCTGCACACCCCCGGCGGGCAGACCCGGGTGCTCGGCCCGGACGCCGTGCTGCCGCTTCCCGAGCACGGGCTCGCCCTGCTGCGCACCGACGCGGTCGGCGGGCTGCCGGTGCCGCCGCTGCCGGTGGCCGCCGTGGGGGCCGGGCACGAGGTGCTGCTGCCCGCGCTCACCGGCGAGGACGAACGGGCGGTCGCGCTGCGCTGCGGGCTGCTGGGCGTGGGCGGTGCGATGTACGGCGGGCACCTGCTCGCCGGGGTGCTGCTGCTGGACGTGCCGGTGGTCGGCGGGGTCGCGGTGCCGGCCGGCTCGCCGGTGCTGGACGCCCGCAGCGGCGCCGTGGTCGCGGTGGTCGCGCCCTGCCTGCGCGGCCCCCAGCACGGCGGGGCGCTGCCGGCCGTCCCCGCTGGAGGCGGGACAGTGGTCGCCGAGGCGCTGGCGGGGCTGCTGGCGCGCAACTCGGCGGCGGTGCCCGCGTACGGTCCGGCGCTCAACCTGGCCGGGGTGCTGCGGCTGACGGCCGCCCAACTGGCTGCCGCCGGGGCCGGGCCGGGCCGGGTGGCCGGGCTGGCCGCCGACCGGGTGGACCGGCCGGACGGCCTGGACGGGGACGAGCCGACGGCGACCGTCACGGCGCTGGTCGGCGCCCCCGGCAGCGGGCGCTCCACCGAACTGGCCGCGCTGGCCGTCCGTCGTTCCGGCGGCGCCCGGCCGCTGCCCACCCTCTGGCTGCGCGGCGCCGACCTGCGGGCCGAGGACCGCTCGCTGGCCGAACCCGTGGAGCGGGCGCTGGCGGCCGTGGCGGCCGAACTCGGCACCCCGGCGCCCGCGCCCGAGCCGGTGGCGGCGCTCTGCGCGGCGGCCGGGCGGCCACTGCTGGTGGTGCTGGACGGCCCCGAGGAGGCCCCGGCCGAGCTGGGCCCGCGCTGGCTGCGCGGAGCCGGGCAGTGGCTGACGGGCTGCGGGGCGCGGCTGTTGATGGCCTGCGGCGAGGAGGTCTGGGAGCGACTGGCGGTCGAGCCCTGGGGCAGCGGCGACGACGGCGCGCGGCACCTGGCGGAGCCCGGCCCGGACGGTGACCTGGCCAGCGCCCCGACCGTCCGGATGGACGGCGCGGGCCCCGGCGCACCGAGTCTGGCCGGGCACCGGCTCGGCCCGCTGCCCGCCGAAGCGGCCGAGAGGGTGCGCCGTCGCTACGGGCTGCCGCCGGGCCGGCCGCCCGCCGCCGAGGACGCGCGGCACCCGCTGGCCGTCCGGCTGGCCGGGGAGTTGTGGGCGCAGGGCCTGCACGACGAACCGGTGCGCCGCAGCGAGCTGTTCGGCGCCCACCTGGACCTGCGCTGCCTGCGGGTGGCCCAGCGGCTCGCCGAGGACGGCCGCCCGCGCCGCCCGGGCGCGCACCGCAGGGGCGCCGCCCGGCCCGCCGGACCGCGCCAGCGGCGGGTGCGGCGGCTCGCGGCGGCGGTGGCCGGGCGGGTGCACGAGGCGGCCCGGCGGATGCTCGGCGGGGAGCCGGGCGGCCTCGGCCGGGAGGCCTTCGAGGAGCTGTTCCCGGCCGACGGCGGCTGGGCCACGGCGGTGCTCGCCGAGGGACTGTTCGTCCCCGCCGGGCCCGGATTCCGCTTCGCGCACGGCGAGTTCGCCGACTGGCTGCAGGGCCTGCACCTGGACTTGGACGCGGCGCTGCGGCTGCTGCTCGGCGAGGCCGAGGACACCCCCGCCCCACCCGCCGCCGGGGCGAACTCCGTCCCCCGGCACCGGATCGGCCCGGTCGCCGCCGCGCTGCGCAGGGTGGCCGAGACCTGGGGCGCGCCCGCCCTGGACCCGTGGCTGCACCGGATCTGGCGCGCCCTGGACCTGCGCCCGCCGGGCAGCGAACTTGCCTGGTGGGCGGCCCGGTTGCTCACCGCCGGGCTGGCCGCCAGCCCCGACCCCGTCGAACACCGCGCGCTGCTGGAGCAGCTGGCCGGTCGAGTCGCCGAGCGGGTCGGCGCGGCGGGCGGCTGGGAGGCGCCCGGCGGTGCGGGCCGCTTCGGCCCGGCGTTCTGGACCGGCCTCGGCCTCCCCGTCGAGGCCGAACTCGCCCTGCTGCGCCGCCTGGTGGCCGCCGACGGCCCGGGGCAGCGCTTCCTCGGCGCGGCGGCTGAGCGGCTGCGCGCCGACCCGGTCGCCGTCTTTCCGCTGCTCTGCGCCTGGTTCGACGACCCGCACGGCCTGCCGGGCGGCCCCGGCCCCAGGGCGTGTCCCAGCGTTGCCGACCTCGCCCACGGCCTGCTGTACGCCCACCGGCGGCTCGCCCTGGACGAGTTGGCCGACGCGCTGGCCGACGCCGCGCACCCGAGGGCGGACGCGCTGCTGAGCGTGCTCGCCGCCGAGGAGCCGTCCGCGCTGTGCCGCGCGGTGGACCGCTGGAGCCACGACCGGCGGCCCGAACGGCACGTCGCGGCCGCCGTGCACGCGCTGCGGACCGCCCCGTACGCGGCCGGTGCCGGGGCCGAACTGCTGCGGTTCGCCGCGCTGACCCTGCTCGCCCGCGAGGACGAGCCGGGCCTGCACGGCGCGGCCCTGGCCCTGCTGGTCGCGGACGGGGCGACCAGGGCCGGGCACCTGGACGCGGCGCTCGCCCTGCACCGCGCCGGCGGCGACGCCTTCCTCACCCCGCGGGCGCTCGCCCCGGCCCTGGAGAGCGACCCGGAGCCCGTGTTGGCCGCGCTCGCCGACCGGCTGGAGGCCCCCGGCGCGGCCGCCGCCGAGACCCTGCGGGTGCTCGCCGACGCCCGCGCCCCGATGGCCGCCCGGCGCGGAGCCGAACTGGCCGCCCGGCTGCTGCGCCGGCATCCGGAGCTGGCCGGGCCGGTCGCCGTCGACTACCTCGGCCGCAAGCTGGCCCGGGCCGCGATCGACGGCCCGGCCGCCCGGCTGGAGCTGCGGGTGCTGCTCGGTGCCGCGCTGGCCGCCCGGACGGGGGTGGTCCGCAGGCCCTTCGCCGAGGTGCTGTCCGTCCCGGTGACGGATCCGGCGGCGGACGCGCTGCGGTGCGAGCTGCTGGACACCCTGCTCGCCTCCGAGACCGATCCGGCGGTGCTCGCCGCCGCCGTGGAGCGCCTCGCCGAACAGTGCGCGGCCGAGAACCCCGCCCGGGCCCGCGCCGTGCTGGCCCGGGTGACCCCCGGGCTGGCGGACGCGGACGAACTGCTGGTGCGTTGTGCCGGGCACTCGGCGGCCTTCGCCCAGCTGCTCGCCCAGTGGCCGCGGGACACCGCGCCGACCGCCCCGGACGGCCCCCGGCTGGCCCGGATGCGGGCCCTGGCGGCGGCCGGACGCGACCCGCAGTACGCCGCGGCGGAGGCCGAGCGGACCGTACCGGCGCGGGCGCCGCGTGCACCGGTTCGCTCAACCCCCATTCCGGTGCCAGAGCCGGGGCAGGCGCATGGCACGCTATAGGGGTTCGGGTTTTGAGCGTTTGAGCGTACCGAGGGTACGCACCGTACGGAACAAGGAGCGGTCGGGTGCAGCGCTGGCGTGGCCTGGAGGAGATCCCCGGTGACTGGGGACGCAGCGTCGTCACCATCGGCTCGTTCGACGGGGTGCACCGTGGACATCAGCTGATCATCGGGCGGGCCGTCGAGCGGGCCCGCGAACTCGGCATCCCCGCGGTCGTGGTGACCTTCGACCCGCACCCGCGCGAGGTGATCCGCCCGGGCAGCCACCCGCCGCTGCTCGCGCCGCACCCGCGCCGGGCCGAGCTGATCGCCGAGCTCGGCGTGGACGCGGTGCTGGTGCTGCCGTTCACCACCGAGTTCTCCCAGGAGTCCCCGGAGACCTTCGTCCAGCAGGTGCTGGTGGACGCGCTGCACGCCCGGGTCGTCATCGAGGGCCCCAACTTTCGCTTCGGGCACCGGGCCGCCGGGAACGTGGCGCTGCTCACCGAGCTGGGCCGGGCGGACGACTTCGAGGTCGAGGTGGTGGACCTGCAGGTGTGCGGCACCGCAGGGGACGGCGAGCCGTTCTCCTCCAGCCTGACCCGCCGACTGGTCGAGACCGGGGACATGGCCGGGGCGAACGAGGTGCTGGGCCGCCCGCACCGGGTCGAGGGCGAGGTGGTGCGCGGCGCGCAGCGCGGCCGCGAACTGGGCTTCCCGACCGCCAATGTGGAGACCGTGCCGCACAGCGCGATCCCGGCCGACGGGGTGTACGCGGGCTGGCTGACCGCCGAGGGCGAGCGGATGCCGGCGGCGATCTCGGTCGGCACCAACCCGACCTTCGACGGCACCGCCCGCACGGTCGAGGCGTACGCCATCGACCGGGTCGGCCTGGACCTGTACGGGCTGCACGTGGCCGTGGACTTCCTGGCCTACCTGCGCGGGATGGAGAAGTTCGACTCCATCGAGGCGCTGCTGGACCGGATGGCCGACGACGTCAAGCGCGCGCGTGAGCTGACCGACGGGGCCTGACCCCGCCAGGACGCCGGAAGGGCCCGCCGACTCAAGTCGGCGGGCCCTTCCGTTCGTCACTGCTGGGGCGCCTGCGGCGGGTAGCCGTAGCCCGCCGGCGGGGGCTGGTAGCCGTCCGGCGTGGCCGGCGGGGCGGGAGCGGGCGGCTGGCCCTGGGCGGGCGGGTAGCCGTAGCCGGGCGGCGGGGGCTGGTGGCCGTCCGGTGCGGCCGGCGGGGCGGGAGCGGGCGGCTGGCCCTGGGCGGGCGGGTAGCCGTAGCCGGGCGGCGGGGGCTGGTAGCCGTCCGGTGCGGGCACCGGGGGCTGGCCCTGGCCGACCTGATAGCAGTCGTAGTCGTAGCCCGGCCGCGGAGTGCCCTGCGGCGGCGCCCACGGCGCGCCCGGGGCGGGCTGCGGGACCTGCGTCTGGTACGGCTGCGGTTGCGGCTGGGGCTGCTGGGCCTGCTGCTGCCAGCCGCCCTGCTGGGCGGCCGCCTGCTGGGCCCGGATGATGTCCTCGCCGACCAGGGTGGCCAGATCGAAGTACGCCTCGCGGACCTTGGGCCGCATCATGTCGAGGTTGACCTCGGCCCCGGCCGCCAGGCTCTCGTCGAAGGGCACCACGACGACGCCGCGGCAGCGGGTCTGGAAGTGCGCGACGATGTCCTCGATCTTGATCATCTTGCTGGTCTCGCGTACCCCGGAGACCACCGTGATGCTGCGCTGCACCAGGTCCGCGTAGCCGTGCGCGGAGAGCCAGTCCAGCGTGGTGGAGGCGCTGGAAGCGCCGTCCACGCTGGGGGTGGAGACGATGATCAGCTGGTCGGCGAGGTCCAGCACCCCGCGCATCGCGCTGTACAGCAGGCCGGTGCCGGAGTCGGTCAGGATGATCGGGTACTGGCGGCCCAGCACGTCGATGACCTGGCGGTAGTCCGAGTCGTTGAAGGTGGTCGAGACGGCCGGGTCGACGTCGTTCGCCAGGATCTCCAGGCCCGAGTTCAGGTCCTGCGAGGTGAACTGACGGATGTCCATGTAACTGCGCAGGTGCGGGATGGCCGTCACCAGGTCGCGGATGGTCGCGCCGGTCTGGCGCTTGACCCTGCGGCCCAGGGTGCCGGCGTCCGGGTTGGCGTCGATCGCGATCACCTTGTCCTGGCGCTCGCTGGCCAGGGTCGCGCCGAGCGCGGTGGTGGTCGTGGTCTTGCCGACGCCGCCCTTGAGGCTGATCACGGCGATCCGGTAGCAGCTCAGCACCGGGGTGCGGATGATCTCCAGCTTGCGGGCCTTCTCGGCCGCCGCGGCCTTGCCGCCGAACTGGAACCGCGGCTGCTGGCGCTGCTGCTTGGGCTGGCTGCGCAGCAGCCGGTCCGAGGACAGCTCGACGGCGGCGGTGTAGCCGAGCGGCGCACCGTGCGCGGTCTGCTGCGGGGCGGCCGCCTGCTGGAACGCGGCGGGCTGCTGTGCCTGCGGCTGCTGCTGCCACGGCTGCGCGGGGCCCGGCTGCTGCGGTTGGACGGGCTGGCCCGGGAGCGGCTGGCCGGGCTGGGGCTGGGCCGGCTGCTGGTACGCGCCGGGCTGCGGCCAGCCGCCCTGGCGCGGGTCCACCGGGCCGGCCTGGGGCTGGACCGGCTGCGCGGGCTGCGGCTGGACCGGCTGGCCGGGCTGCGGCTGCGCGCCGGCGGGCGGCTGGGCGGCCCAGGCGGCCTGCGGATCCCAGGAGACCTGCGGGTCCTGCGGAGCCTGCGGCGTCTGGGGGTTCTGCGGAACCGCCGGGGGCTGCGGCTGGGCCGGGTGCTGCGCGGGCACCGGCTGGGCCGGCGGCTGCGCGAAGTTCTGCGGCGGCGCGGGCGGCCCCGGCTGCGGGCCCGTCGCGGGCGTCGGGGCCGGGTACGGCTGCGGCGGGCCGGGCTGGGCCAGCGCCTCCGCCGTCGGCCAGGCCGGGGCGGGCGGCTGCTCGGGTGCCGCGGCCGGGGTCGGCAGCGGGAACGGGACGTGCTGTGCCTCGGCCTGGACGGCGGGCGCCGGTGGTACCGGCGCGGCGGCCGGGGCCGGGGCCGGGACCGGCGGCTGGACCTGGACCGGCGTCTGGGCCGGTACCGGAGCCGCGGCGGGCGCCTGGGCGGCCGCGTCGGCCACCGGGGCGGGTGCGACAGCCGGTGTGACGGCCGGGACGCCGCCCGGAGCCGCCGGGGCGTCCGACTGCACGTACCAGGACGGGGGAGTGTAGTCAGGCGCGTCGGACCAGTCGTCGTCGTCCTCTGCCGCGTTGTCGCCGACGTAGACGCCGTCCCGATCGCTGCTCACTAGGGCTCCCTCGTGTTCGCCGCCGCTTGTTCAGCGGTGCCGTTGCCGCAACAAAGACTAGGCCGTACGGCTGCCCCGGTTGAAGGCGGCTTCGTCCCGGACCGGGATCGACCGACCCGGAACGGTCGGCTCAGTCCATCCGCCGCGGGCCGCCGAGCACCTGCTGTTCGGCCTGTCCGGCCACGGCCCGGACGTACTGACGTCGCATCCGGGTGGCCCACAGGGTGAGGTCGTCGCCGAGGGTCGGGAGCGCGGCCACGTCCTCCGGCGGCAGCGACAGCACCCGGCCGGTCAGCTCGGCTTCCTGCGGGGAGATCCGCTGCACGCCGACCAGGTCGGCCGCGTTGAGCACCCGGGAGGCGTTCGGGCCGAGGTACGGCAGCAGCGTCAGGGTGGTCTGCCAGGGCGCGGCGGAGAGCCGGCTGCGCGGCGGGCGGGCGCCGAGGTCGCGCACCGCCAGCACCGGCGAGGCCACCGAGGCGCCCTGCGGGCCGAGCCGGCCGACCTGGTGGATCGTCACGCACGGCTGTCCGCCGCCGGCGGCCTGCGCCATCGGGCCCCAGAGCTGCGCGCGGGCGGTCTCCACCACGACCCGGGCGCCGGTCGCGGCCGCCCGCAGCGCGATGATCTGCGCCGTCCACATGCCGCCGACCAGCACCAGGTCGTAGGCGCTGGGGCGGAACAGGCCGAGCACCGCGGGCAGTCCCTGCGGATCGACGCCGATGACCACGCCGTCGTCGCCGACCGGGAAGGCCAGCGCGGAGAGGTCGGCGGCCTCCAGTACGTGCTTCTCCCGGCGCGGGCCGCGCAGCCCGAAGCCGGGCAGGATCCGCGGCCGGGCCCTGCGCTGCTCGGCGCCGGGCGTCGGGCCCGGGGCGGGGTAGGTCTGGTACGCCATCAGGACGCTCCTCCCAGCGGCAGGGTGGCGAGCATGCCGGGGGCCTGCTCCAGGTCGAGTCGGACCAGGCCGAGTCCGGCGCTCTGGGCCCGGGCCTCCACCTGGCGGCCGACCTGGCCGACCTCGCTCTCGCTGCGCCCGGTCACCCGCAGGTGCCCGCTGACGGTCACCGAGCCGCCGGTGCCGTGCGCGGCGGTCAGGCTGAAGGTGCTGGCCAGCGCCGGGGAGCCGGTGATCAGGTTGACCAGGTCCGGTGCGGCGATCCGGCCGGGGGCGCCGCCGGGGCGGCTCAGCTGCGGCCAGCGGGAGATCCAGTAGGTGCTGTGCCAGCGGTCGTCGATCCGCCAGAAGCGGTTGCCCTCCTGGGTGCGGCGGGTGGTGCCGCCGCCGCTGCCGGTGCCCTGACGCCCGGCCACCGCGATCGGGTTGGCGCAGGTGGCGATGGCCAGGGCGGCGATCAGCTCGCGTTCGTCCAGCACGGTCGCGTTGAACCCGGCGCTGTTGAGCCGCCCGGCCAGCTGGTCGGTCACCCGCTGCAGGGCCTTGCGGGCGCCTTCCTCGCCGCCGCCGCGGGCCCGGACGGCGGTGGCCGCGCGCTCCGGGTCGAGCTTGAGGGCGATCCAGGTCAGCCGCAGTCCGGGGGTGGAGGTGCCGTCGGGCAGTTCACGGTAGGCGCGGGCGGCCAGCGACTGCTCGGGCAGGTGCGGGGCCGGGGCGGGCTGGGTGTGCTGGACCAGCTGCACCGACTCCAGGGTGATGTCGTCCACGGTGAGCGCCGAGCAGACCACGTCCAGCGGCAGCGGCAGTGCGGTGCGCACCGGGCGCAGCGGCTGGTCCTTGGCCTGGACGAGCAGCACCGAGCTGAGGAAGGTGCCGTCGCCGACCATGCCGGTCTCCCGGCGGACCGCGCGGCCGCCGAACTCGGCCTCCGTGGCGTGGGTGCAGGTGCGCAGCCCCGGTTCGAGCTCCAGCGCGGGCGCCAGGGCCGGGTCGGTGCCGGGCGGCGGCAGCAGCGACTTCGCCTGCTTGCGGCGGGACTTGAGGGCGGAGCGGACCCGGAGCAGCTCCGGGATGGTGCGTCCGCGCAGCGGGATGACCGCCAGCACCAGCAGGACCAGCGAGACCGCGCCGAAGCCGGCCGCGACCGGGCGGCTGATCGTCCAGCCCACCGCGACCAGGGCGGCCGCGACCTCGACCAGCACGAGCTGTTGGAGCTTCAGGCGTCCGCCGAGCAGCCCGGGCCGGGGGTTGACGCGGACCTGGACGGGGCCGCCGGCCGTGCCGACCGTGGGCGGGTGGACGGCTGCGGCCGGGGCGGAAGGGCCGCCCCGGGCCCGTCCGGACCGGCGTGACCTCCCGCCGCCTGCGGTGCCGCGGCGTCCTGGAGCGGTCTGGCTTGGCATCCCCCGGTGGCCCTCTCTGATCCGTTGTCACGGCCCGGCTGGCTGGTTCGCGGACCGTACCCGTACCGTACTCACCGTCTGCTGCCGCATCGTAGAGGGTTCGAGCCGGATCCCGCCCGGCGGGTGCGGACCACGGGGCGGGTCGGGCCGACGGGGGCCGACCACGTCCGGCACACGTCTGACAAGGGGGACGACGAGGATGGCATCGCGCCGGGACGAGCTGAACGCGTACACCTTCGCCCGCAAACGCACGGTGGGGGCGTTCCTGCTGCCCTCCGGCGGGGGCAGTGACGAGGACGCGCCGCGACCGGTGAAGGCGGTGCTGCCGAGCGTGTTGGTCGGGGCGCTGGTCGTGGCCGGCTTCGGGGTCTGGGGGGTGTTCAAGCCGGCCGCCCCGCTGCAGTGGGACAGCGGCAAGAACATCATCCAGGGCAAGCAGTCGACCACCCGGTACGTGGTGCTGACCGACCCGGACGGCAAGACCAAGCGGCTGCACCAGGTGCTGAACATGTCCTCGGCGCGGCTGGTGCTGCCCGCGGACGCCAAGGTCGTGGTGGTGGACGACGGGGTGCTCGACCGCTACCCGAACCACGGCCCGACGATCGGCATCCCGTACGCCCCGGACAAGCTGCCGAGCAAGGACAACGCGAGCCAGTCGATGAAGTGGTCGGTCTGCGACCGCCCGGGCTCGGACGACAAGCAGGAGACCGTCAACCAGGCGGTGTTCGTGGCGGCAGGCCAGGACGCGGCGACGCTGGCGGCCAAGGACCGGGTGCTCGGCCAGGACCAGCTGATGCTGGTGCAGCAGGCCGACGACCAGCAGATCTCCGCCGCTCCGGCGCCGGGACAGCCGTCCGCGGGCGGCGCGAAGATGTACCTGGTCGACGCGCAGGGCCGCAAGCACGAGATCGGCTCGCCGCAGTCGGACGACAAGGAGCGCAAGGCGCTGGTCACCGCGGTCTTCGGGCCCAACGCGGTGCCGCAGCGGGTCAAGCGGGAGTGGCTGGACACCCTGGTGCCCGCCACCCCGATCACCTTCCCGCAGCTCAAGGAGACGGCCGACTCCCAGGGCCCCAACTCCCAGGTGGAGCTGGGGAACCAGGCGGACCGCCGGGTCGGCCGGCTGGTGCACTACCAGGACCGCCGCTACGTGGTCGGCAAGGACCGGCTCTACCTGATCACTCCGTTCCAGGAGGAGCTGATCCGGCAGAACCCGGCCAACCAGATGCTCTACAAGTACGACCAGGACAAGAAGCCGCGCAGCGACGAGATGACCCCGGACGAGCAGTCCAAGTTCAACACCGACACCCGGCTGCCGGGCACCGCGGACGACTGGCCGCTGAAGTCCGGTGCGCCGGTGAACAACTGGCAGGACCGCCAGGACGCCCGGCTGGTCGTCTGCAGCACCTTCGACGGCCTGGCCGAGGACGGGCGCACGCCCAAGCGCAGCGTCTGGGCCGGCCCGGCGTACCCGGCTCCGTACAACAACGGCGCGGGCGCGGCGTACGTGACGCCCGGTCACGGCCTGTTCTACCGCGCGATGGACAACGGGACGGGCGGCTCCGGCACCGACTTCCTGATCACCGAGACCGGCCTGCGCTACGCCGTCCCGTCCAACGGTGACGGCGGCCGCCCCACCGCCTCGCCCAGTGCCGGCCAGAGCGGTTCGCCGAAGCCGCCGACCACGCAGCCGAGCACCTCGAATCCGGACGGGCAGCCGACCCAGAACCCGGACGACCAACCCGGCGGCAACCAGGCGCGGTTGGGCTACCCGAACCTCCAGCCGCTGCCGGTGCCGCAGCAGTGGTCGAACCTGGTTCCGGCCGGTCCGCCGCTGACCGCGAAGAGCGCAGCGCAGCCGCAGAACGCCTGATCGACCAAGCCGGGCAACGGAATTGGCACCAGTGTCATGGTCTGGTAACTGCTCAGCGCTCGATGTTGGGTGAGCTGCGTGTGCCGACTACAGTGCTGCTGGGCATCACACGGGTGATGCGACGGGGGGTCGTGAGGCCCTCCGAACACAATGTGTCTCATGGGGGACGGTGGAGCATGAGTGATCAGTTCACGATGACCGCGCAGGAGATGACGGCCTTCGCCAAGAAGATCGAGAAGGCCTGCCAGGACATCGAGACCGAGCGCAAGGCGATGGAGAACACGATCACCTCCGTCGCCCCCGGTTGGAAGGGCCAGGCCTCGGAGGCCTACAAGGCCCTGCAGACGAAGGTCAACGAGGACGTTGCCAAGCTGCAGCAGTCGCTGACCGCGATCCAGCACGCCATCGAGCTGACCACCAAGCACTACGCGAGTGCCGAAGAGGAGCAGAAGGCGCTGTTCGGCCCCCAGGGCTGATCACGACTTCCGCGCTGATCACTGCTCTGTTCCAACCTTCCGCCCGGCGGGGCGCCCGCGGCTGACTGCGGGGTGCTCCGCACCTTCGTTACCTTCGTCAAGGGAGACATTGTGGACGGCCACATCCTCGTCAATTTCCAGACCCTCCACCAGGCGTCCCAGGAAGTCCAGAGCTCGGCCAACAAGATCGAGCACATGCTGTCCGAGCTGCGCAAGGAGGTCACCAAGATCGCCCAGAGCTGGCAGGGCCAGGCCCAGCAGGGTTACAACGCCCAGCAGGCCAAGTGGGACTCGGCCGCCCAGGAGCTGAAGGAGACCTGCGCGAAGATCGCCGGCTCGCTGGAGAGCGCCGCGATCAGCTACCAGCAGACCGAGAAGCAGAACGCCGGTCTCTGGCACCAGTGACCGAAGGTTCCCGAACGGGAACGACAGGGGCGGGTACCCGGGTTCCGGGCACCCGCCCTTCGGCGCGTGGCACGGGTGGAGAACATGAGGGGTGGCAGGGTGTCCGGACGCGGGTTCCGTAGGACGGCCGCGGCGCTGGCCGCGCTCGTGGTGCTGGGCGGCCCGCTGACCGCCCCGGCGTACGCGGACGGCGGGCCCGGGCTGGCCGCCGCGGGCGACTGCCCGAAGCCCGCGCCCGACGTGCAGACCGTGCCGTGGTCGCTGCAGCGGCTGCTGCTCGACGAGCTGTGGCAGGGCGGGAAGACCACCGGCGCGGGCGTGGTGGTCGCGGTCATCGACACCGGGGTGGACGAGCAGAACCCGCAGTTGGCCGGCAAGGTGCTGCAGGGCGGCAACCTGCTGGTCAACAAGGAGACCAAGCAGCCGGTCGACGGCACCTCCAAGATCGACCCGGTCGGCCACGGCACCAAGGTGGCGGGCATCATCGCCGCCCGTAAGAGTGACAGGACCGGCTTCGTCGGGCTGGCCCCGGACGCCCAGATCTACTCGATCCGGCAGAACGACAGCGAGGGCAACGGCGACGTCTCCAGCCTCGTCGCGGCCATCACCGAGGTCGTCAACAACAACAAGGACTCGAAGAAGCCCCCGATCCGGGTCATCAACATCTCCCAGGACGTGCGCGGCGCGGGCGACGCCCAGTTCGGCGGGTACCAGGAGCTGAAGGCCGCGATCCAGGCCGCCGAGGACGCCGGCATCGTGGTGGTCGCCTCCAGCGGCAACGACGGCAAGGAGGGCGACACCTACCCGGGCGCCTTCCCGACCGTGCTGGCCGTCGGTGCCTCGGACCGCAACAACGAGCGCGCGCCGTTCTCCCAGTACGGCTCCTTCGTGAAGGTGGCCGCGCCCGGTGTCGACATGCTGTCCACCGTGCCCGGGAGCGGTCAGTGCGTGGACAACGGCACCAGCTTCGCCGCCCCGTACGTCGCCGGACTCGCCGCGCTGCTGGTCGGCGCCCACCCGAAGTGGACACCGGCCCAGGTGCGGGCCTGGATCGAGCAGACCGCCCAGCGCACCGAGCGCGACCCGAACCGGTTCACCGGCTGGGGCGTGGTGGACCCGGTCAAGGCCGTCGCCACGGCCCCCGACGTCGCGCCGTCCGCCCCCACCCCGGACGCCCCGGTGCAGCTGGCCGCCGCCCCGATCGTGCCGCAGCCGGTCGGCCTCGGCGAGACCCAGGCCGACCGCGACGGCCGCACCGCGACGTACGTGCTCGCGACCGGGGCGCTGCTGGTCGCGCTGCTGATCGGCGGCGGTGTCGTGCTGCGCGACCAGCGCCGCAGGTCCGCCGACTGATCCGCGCCTCGCGACTGCTCGGAAAAATCCTGTGAAACGTCTGTAACACCGTCGGCCGCTCACCGCATCGAAGAAGTGTCAGGGCGGGCGGACGCGGGGGAGCGGCGGGCATGGGGTGGATCGGGGGCGGCCGGGAGGCCAAGGACGCCGAGTTCCTGGAACTCGTCTCCAGCCGCACCGGGCACCTGTACCGCTCGGCCTGTCTGCTCACCAGCGGGGACACCCACTACGCCGAGGACCTCGTGCAGGAGGCCCTCAGCCGGATGTACGTGCTCTGGCGGCGCAGTGCCTTCACCGGCGGTCGGCACCGGATCGACAACCCGGCGGCCTACACCCACACCGTGATGGTGCGCACCTTCATCGCCCAGCAGCGCCGCCGCTCCAGCGGCGAGCGCCCGACCGAGGCGCTGCCGGAGCCGGAGGGGCAGGACGCGGACAGCAGTCTGCGGCTGACCCTGCTCGACGCGCTCGGGCGGATGCCGGCGAAGGACCGGGCCGTGCTGGTGCTGCGCTACTGGGAGGACCGCAGTGTCGAGGAGACCGCCGAGGTGCTGCGGGTCTCCTCCGGTGCGGTCCGCACCCGGACCACCCGGGCGCTGGCCCGGCTGCGCACCCTGCTCGGCGACTCGCTGGCCGAACTC
Organism: Kitasatospora sp. NPDC058190; assembly: GCF_042883685.1. Taxonomy (NCBI): domain Bacteria; kingdom Bacillati; phylum Actinomycetota; class Actinomycetes; order Kitasatosporales; family Streptomycetaceae; genus Kitasatospora; species Kitasatospora sp. NPDC058190. The sequence goes on along the minus strand of NZ_JBHVVI010000037.1, from coordinate 19,361 downwards.
GCCGCCCGCTGAACGCTTTTGCACAGCCCACCGACCACATTCGTGATGCAAGGAGACGGTGATCAGCCATGTCCGAACCGGACAAGTTCGAGGACGATGTTCTTTACGCCATCACCCGCACCGGTGAGGGCTTCCGCCCGGAGCAGGCCGATCAGACTGGCCTGGTCGCGGGCGGCTACCAGCGCGGCCGCCGCCGCTGGCGCCGGCGCTCGACCGCCGCGGTGGTGGGCGGCGCCGCCGCGCTGGCCCTGGTCGGCACCGGCGCGGTGTACCTGACCGGGGCCACCTCCCCCGGCTCCTCCGGCCCGGGCACGGTGGCCGCCGCGAGTTCCTGGGCCGCGAGCTCCTCCACCGCCGTGGTGGCCCCGGCCTCCGCGCCCTCCGCCACCGCCTCGCCGGCGACCGCGCCGGTCTCCGGTGACGAGGTGCTGGCCGCCTTCCAGGCCCTGCTGCCCAAGGGCCAGGTCACCGCCGGTCAGGGCACCGGCACCGAGCCGACGCCCGGCAAGCCCGGCGGCGCGGGCGCCACCCTGGTGTTCGACGACGGCAAGGGCAAGGCCGCGATGGGCATCTCGTTCGGCCGCGTGGCGTCGAACGACCCCAACGCGGCGCAGAACGCCTGCCCGGACAAGAAGATGGTCCCGTACGACGCCTGCACCACCACCAGCCTGCCGGGCGGCGGTTCGGTGACCGTCCTCCAGGGCTACGAGTACCCGGACAAGCGGGCCACCACCAAGTGGTGGAACGCCAGGCTGATCGGCCAGGACGGCCGTCAGATCCAGCTGTCCGAGTGGAACTCGGCGGCCGAGAAGGGCTCGCCGGACAGCCGCCCGACCCCGCCGCTGTCGCCGGAGCAGCTCAAGGCGATCGTCACCGACAAGTCCTGGGACCGGGTCGTCGCCTCGATCCCGGAGCCGAAGCCGGCCCCGGTCCGCGACACCTCCAAGGAGTACAGCGCGCAGGAGATCCTGCAGACCGTCGCCAAGCTGCTGCCGAGCGGGCTGACCGAGACGGAGACCATGAGCGACGGCTTCGGCTACGCCAACTTCGTGCTCGACGACGGCAAGGGCAAGTCCATGGTGCAGCTCAACGTGCAGGACTGGAGCCACGACGACAAGACCAAGGAGGAGCTGTTCGGCAACGCCCAGACGCTGCCGGACGGCACCAAGGTGGTGGTCCGCAAGGGGAGCGACAAGCCGGGCGTGGGCATGTGGAGCGTCGACACCCTGCACCCGGACGGCCTGCGGGTGGTGATCAGCTCGTTCAACAGCGGCACCCAGCAGGCCCCGACGACCCGCAAGGCCCCGGTGCTGACCGACGACCAGATGCAGGCGATCGCCGCCGCCCCGGTCTGGCAGCTGAAGAAGTAGCGGCGTGAACGTGGCAGTGCCCCGGGCTTGGGGGAGCCCGGGGCACTGCCGTGTGGGGGAGGGGTGTGGGGGAGCGGGGGTCAGCCCTGCTGGTCCTCGGGGAGGCTGATCACCCAGCGGGTGGCCTGTCGGGGGCGCAGGTAGAACAGCCAGTAGAGGGTGGCGGCGGCGGTGATGCCGCCGGTCCACAGCAGGGGCTCGGCGTCCAGCTGGGTCATGATGTAGACGAGCACGACGATCAGCACCGCCGGGACGACCGGCCACAGCGGCATCCGCCAGGCGGAGGCGTGCTTGTGGTGGCCGCGCCGGGAGAGCAGCGAGGCGATCGCGACCAGCAGGTACATCGCGGTGACGGCGACGCCGGTGATGTTGCTGAGCAGCTCGCCCTTGACGAAGCAGAGCGCGGCGCCGGGGATGCCGACCGCCAGGGTGGCGATCCACGGGGAGCCGAAGCGGCCGAGGGTGCCGAAGGCCTTGTTGACCGGCTCGGGCCAGGCCTTGTCGCGGGCGGAGGCGAACAGCACCCGGGAGTTCTGGATGACCATCACGATGCCGGCGTTGATGATGGCCAGCGCGATGCACAGGCTGATGAAGGTGCCGACCGCGGAGTTGCTCCAGGTGGCGACCATGCCGGAGATGTCGCCGGAGGCCAGGGTCTGCAGGTCGGGGGCGCCCACGGTGATGGCGGCGACCGGGATCAGGATGATGGCGCTGGAGAGGCCGAGCGTCCACAGCACGGTGCGCGAGACGGTGCGGCGCGGGTTCTCCAGCTCCTCGGACAGGTAGACGGCGGTGGAGAAGCCCTGGGTGACGAAGAGGGCGATGCCGAGCGCGCCGATGATGGCGCCGATGCCGACCGGGCTGACGGCGCCGCCGTCCCCGGCGACCACGCCGTGCAGCAGGCTGGGGTGGTGGGGGTTGCTGTGGGCGAAGCCGAGGACCGAGACGACGCCGGCGGCGATGACCTCCAGGACCAGGAAGATGCCGGTGATCCAGGCGTTGGCCCGCAGGTCGAGCAGACCGGCCAGGGTGGCGGCCAGCATGACCGCGGCGCCGGCGATCGGCTTGTCGACGTGGAGGACGGGCGCCAGGTAGTCGGCGGTGCCGAGGGCGATGACCGACGGGACGATCATCACCACGATGAGCGACTGGATGAAGACCAGCCAGCCCGCCAGCCGCCCGGCCAGGGTGCCGACCATCGCGTACTCGCCGCCGGCGCTGGGGATCAGGGTGCCGAGCTCGGAGTAGCAGAACGCGACCGCGATGCAGAGCACCGAGCCGATGGCGATGGCCATGGCGGTGGCGCTGCCGATGCTGGAGAACAGCTCCGGCACGATCACGAAGAGCGTCGAGGCCGGGGTGACGCAGGACAGCGTGAGCAGTGTGCCGCCCACGACGCCGATGGAGCGCTTGAGCTGCTGGGGGGCGGCTGCCCCGTCCGCCGTGGCGGCTACGGTCTGTGGCGGGCGAAGCGTGTCGGTCATGTGGCTTCCGATCGGCTCTGAGCGGTCCTTGGAGTGGGAGCGGTATCGCCTCCGCTGGCTCGTTGCTCGGGTCTGTTCCGGTCGCTCCCGGGCCGCAATGGAACCTTGGGCGTATTGATTGCGTCAACGGCGGAACTGCTTCGGAATCCGTTGCGACAAAGGGCATAACCATGCGATCCGATGATCACGTACGGTCATCGTGCGGTTTGTCCGACTTGTTACCTCGACCGTATCGGGGATGAATCGAAGGTGAACTTCGTATTGCAGGCCACCATTCGAAGGCAACGGTCGGGCTGGACGGCGCGACGCCCAGGCGCCTTCGAGCGGCGGCGCAACTCCCCGGCCGGGTACGGGAACCGCAGCCCCGACCAGGAAAGATCTAGGTAACGTTTCAGCACCTGGGACGACGAAGGGGTCGGACTCCTGGGAGTCCGACCCCTTCGATCACCGTCCGTAGCCGGCGGCCCGGTCACGCCACCGGCAGCCAGCCCGTCTGGACCATCTGTCCGTTGGTCGCGCGGCGTGACACGTAGACGCCTCGGCCCGGCGGCAGCGCCTGCGGCTTGACGGTGCCCAGCAGCGCGCCCTCGTCCCGGTTGCCGGAGAGGATCACGCCCTGCCCGCCCAGCTCGCGCATCCGCTGGATCACCGGCTCGTACAGCGACCGCCCGGCGCCGCCCGCGCTGCGGGCCACGATCACCCGCAGGCCGATGTCCCGGGCGAACGGCAGGAACTCGGCCAGCGGCGCCAGCGGGTTGCCCGAGCTGGTCGCGACCAGCTCGTAGTCGTCGACGATCACGAACATGTCCTTGCCGCTGTACCAGCTGCGGTTGCGCAGCTGCTCGGCGGTCACGTCCGGACCGGGCAGACGGCGGGCGCAGGCCCCGCGCAGCATGTCGACGATCGCCGACATGGCCGGCTGCGCCGCCGCGTACTCCACCAGGTACTCCGGCGGCACGGTGCCCAGCAGCGCGCGCCGGTAGTCGCCGACCACGATGCCCGCCTGCTCCGGCGTGTAGCGCTCGGTGATCTGCTTGATCAGCATGCGCAGCACCGCCGACTTCCCCGACTCGGTGTCGCCGAAGACGATGAACAGCGGGTCGGTCTCGAAGTTGACGAACACCGGGGCCAACTCGGCCTCGTCCACGCCGAAGGAGATGCCGCGCTCCGGGTGCTCGGAGCCCTTCGGCAGCGAGTTCCCGTCCAGCACGGCCGGCAGCATGCGCACCTGCGGGGCGCGCGGGCCGGTCCAGGCCCCGTCGACCGCGCTGATCAGGCCGGCCACGCCGTCCTGCAGGTCCTCCACCGAGGAGGAGCCGTCCAGGCGCGGCAGGCCGGACAGGAAGTGCAGCCGGTCCGCGGTGACGCCGCGACCGGCCAGCGGCGGGACGTTCTGCGCCACCCGGCGGTCCACCTCGGACTCCATCGCGTCACCGAGCTTCAGCTCGATGCGGTTCTGCAGCAGGTCCTTCAGCGCCGGGCGGACCTCTGCGTAGCGGGTCGCGGTGATGATCAGGTGGACGCCGTAGCCGAGGCCGCGCTGGGCGATGTCGCCGATCACCGGCTCCAGCGCCTCGAACTCCTGCTTGAAGGTGTTCCAGCCGTCGATCACCAGGAAGACGTCGCCGAAGGCCTCGTCCGGCAGCTGACCGGCCGCCCGCCGGGCCCGGTACGTCCCGATGGTGTCGATCCCGGTGCTCCGGAACAGCTCCTCGCGCCGGTTCATCACCCCGTGCACCTCGGAGACCATCCGGCGCACCTTGTCCACGTCCAGGCGCCCGGCCACCCCGCCGACGTGCGGCAGCCCGGTCAGCGACTGGAAGCTTCCCGCGCCGAAGTCCAGCAGGTAGAACTGCACCTCGCGCGGGGTGTGGGTGACGCCGAAGGAGGCCACCGCGGTGCGCACCACGGTCGACTTGCCCGAGCGCGGGCCGCCCACGACCAGACCGTGGCCGGCCGCCCCCGCGTAGTCGACCTCCAGGATGTCGGTCTTCTGCTCGCGGGGCTTGTCCACGACGCCGATCGGCGTCCGCAGCCGGCCGCCCGGGTAGCCCGGCGCGGTCAGCCCGCGCTCCGGGACGACCTGCAGCGGCGGCAGCAGGTGGTCGATGCTCGGTGCCTCGTCCAGCGGCGGCAGCCACACCTGGTGCGCGGCCGGGCCCTGGCCGGACATCCGCTGGACGAACACGTCCAGCACGGTGTCCACCAGCGCGTCGTCCTGCTCCGGCACCTGCGGAGCCTCCTCCTCCACCGGGTCCGGCAGCTCCACGTAGGCCGCGGTGAACTCCACCGGGCGGGCGTTCACCCGGCGTCCGCCGGTCGACCGCTGCTGCCCCGGCGCCCGGTACGGCCCCGAGACGTACGCGGCCTTGAACCGGTCCATCACGTCCTCGCCGAACTTCAGGTAGCCGACACCCGGCACCGGCGGCAGGTGGTACGCGTCCGGCACCCCGATCGCCGCCCGCGACTCGGCCGCCGAGAAGGTGCGCAGACCGATCCGGTACGAGAGGTAGGTGTCCAGGCCGCGCAGCTTGCCCTCCTCCAGGCGCTGCGAGGCCAGCAGCAGGTGCACCCCCAGCGATCGGCCGATGCGGCCGATCTGGATGAACATCTCGATGAAGTCCGGCTTGGCGGTGAGGAGTTCGGAGAACTCGTCGATGATCAGCACCAGCGAGGGCAGCGGGTCCAGCGCCGCGCCGGCCGCCCGGGCCCGCTCGTACTCGTGGAGGTTGGCGTAGTTGCCGGAGCGGTGCAGCAGCTCCTGGCGGCGCTGCAGCTCGCCCTCGATCGCGTCGCGCATGCGGTCGACCAGGGTGAGCTCGCCCTCCAGGTTGGTGATCACCGCGGAGGTGTGCGGCATGTCCGCCATGCCGGAGAAGGTCGCACCGCCCTTGAAGTCGGCGAGCACGAAGTTGAGCGTCTCCGAGGAGTGGGTCATCGCCAGCGCCAGCACCAGGGTGCGCAGCAGTTCCGACTTGCCGGAACCGGTCGCGCCGACGCACAGGCCGTGCGGACCCATGCCCTCCAGCGCGGCCTCCTTGATGTCCAGGTAGACGTGCTCGCCGTTGGCGCCGACGCCGATCGGCACCCGCAGCCGCTCGTGCTGGGGGCGGGAGCGCCAGCTGCGGTTCACGTCGAAGGAGCCCGGGTCGCCCGAGTTCATCATGTCGGTGAAGTCCAGGTTGGACAGCAGCGGTTCGTCGTCGCCGCCGGCCGAGATGCGGTACGGCGCCAACTGCCGCGCCAGCGCCTCGGACTGCCACACCGAGAGCAGGTCCGGCTTGCCGGTGTAGGTCGCGCCGGAGGCCGAACGCAGCACCAGCTCCTCGGAGCTGACCGTCACCATCAGGTGCCCGCTGGGCTCGTCCACCTCGCCCGGGACGACCTCGACGACGGTCACCCCCTGGACGCCCTCGGCACCGGCCAGCAGCGAGTCGTGCGGCACCCCGGCGCCGTCCATGACCACCACGATGTGCGGCTGGTCCGCCGCGGGCGCGGCGTCCCGGACGAAGCGCTGGCGGCCGGCCAGTTCGTCCTGCAGCAGGTACTCCAGGTCGCCCAGGTCGGTGGCGAACAGCCGGCGCGAGCCCGCGCCGTCGGCCTCCTTGCGGTGCTGGTTGTGCGGGAGCCACTTGGTCCAGCCCCACTCCTCGGCCGCGCCGGGTGCCGCCGCGACCGCCACCAGCAGGTCGTCCGGCGAGTGCAGGGTGGTCAACTGGGCGATCATCGCGCGCACGTTGCCGTACACCGAGTCCGGGTCCCCGCACACCGTGATGTGGTAGAAGGCCCGCAGCGACACCGCCAGCGGCAGGTCCTGCAGGGTGCCGTGCGCCTTCAGGAAGGAGTGCATCGCGGCCGCCGACAGCGGCTCCAGCTCGTCCATCGGCGCGGTCTGCGGCGCCACCAGCGGGGTGGACAGCTGCACCGGCCCGAGGCCGACCCGGATCTGCGCGAAGTCCCCGTCCGAGGTCCGCCGCTCCCACAGCCGCCGGCCGTCCTCGACGATCGACCACAGCTGGTCCGGCGCCGGGTTCAGGAACAGCAGCGCGCCGCGCTGGCTCTCCGCGGTGCGACGCACCTGGCGGCGCGTCTGCTGCAGGTACTTGAGGTAGTCGCGCCGCTCGTCCGCCATCGCGGTCGAACCGCCCTTGCGGGCCCGCACGATCTGGGCCAGCACCATGCCGACCGTCGAGACGATCATCAGACCGCCCATGATCTTCATCGGGGCGGCTGCGCCGGGCGAGAAGAAGAACACCGCCGAGCCGCCCATGCCGAGCATCGGCAGGATGCTCATCAGCCAGTCCTCGCCGCCCTGCCGGGGCAGCTCGGGCGGAGTCACCAGCTCCACCGGCTCGTCCGGCACGGTCGGCGGGTACGCCCTGGCCGGTCGCTTGACCGTGATCACACCCATGTGTCATCCACCCCGCGGCGTCGATCGATCACTTCGGCATCAGCCCTCACGCGACTGCGTACGGCCCGTACGGGACGGTTGTGGCTGAGGACGCCCCACACAGCGCAGCCCCCGTACTACCTTGCGCAGGCGCCGATCCTACATAGCGGCGTGTTCCGGCCCCGGTCGCCCCCGCACCGCCCGCCGCCCCGCACCGGCGCCGGGCACGAACCGAACGGGTAGGGTAACGCCGCGCCAACTCGCGGCCCGGCCGGGCCGGTTCCAGAGCCACACCGCGCGCAGCCGTGCCGCGGCACCGTCAACAAGGGGGAGCGCCAGTGCGTCGAAGGATCGAGGTGCAGTCACCCATGAGTGAGCGGAGCGAGCTCATCATCGAGAGCTGCCCGTTGCGCGAAGCGCCTGGCGAGCGGAGCGAGGTGGGCGCATGAGCGCGGCTGCCACCGGTTACTGCCGGGTGACCGTCGTCGCCCCCGATCGCAAGATCGACGTCGCCCTGCCCGAGGACGTCCCGCTCGCGGACGTCTACCCCGAGGTGCTGCGGCTGGCCAAGCAGAGCCAGCCCGAGGGCGCCCCCACCGGCTTCCACCTGGTCCGCCGCGACGGCACGGTGCTCGACAGCAGCCTGCCGCTGTCCGCCCAGCAGGTCCGCGACGGCGACCTGCTCGCGCTGCGCCCCTTCGCCGAGTCCCTCCCGCCGGCGGTCTACGACGACGTCGCCGACGCCATCGCCGGCGCCGTCGAGGCCGACCGCCGGTTCTGGACCGTCGACCTGATGCGCGGCTTCGGCCTGATCGGCGCCGGGGTGCTGCTCACCCTGCTCGGCTTCGCGCTCTGGTTCTCCGACCCGCGCCACGACATGCACGGCCTGCCCGGCATCCTGGCCGGCGTCACCGCCGTCGTGCTCACCGCGCTCGCCGGGGTGCGCGCCCGGGTCTACCAGGACGCCCACTCCGCCCTCGCGCTCGGCCTCGGCGCCCTGCCGCACGCCATGATCGGCGGCAGCGGCATCCTCGCCGTCGCCCACAAGTGGGACGGCCCCGGCCGGCTCCAGTTCCTGACCGGCTGCGTCGCCGTCCTGGTGGTCGCCGTGCTGCTCGCCGGACTTCTGCCCGAGAAGGACGCGGTGTTCGTCGCCGCCGCCTTCGTCGCCACCGCGGGCTCGCTCGCCACCTTCACCGCCGTGCTGATGCCCGGCACCCCGGCCGGGAACATCGCCGCCGTCACCGGCGTCGCCGCCGTGGCCGCGGTCGGCTTCCTGCCCAGCCTCTCCGCCCGCTTCGCCCGGCTGCCGGTCGGCTTCAGCGCCCCCGGCCAGACCCGCACCCGCAGCCGCGACTACGACGAGGAGGCCGAGCGCGCCGAGGCCGTCCAGTACGAGAAGATCGCCCACCAGGCGCGCCGCGGCCACGAGGTGCTGGTCGGCCTGGTCGGCGGCTGCGCCGCGGTGGTGGTCGGCGCCTGCGCCGTCCTCGCCTTCACCGACCGGACCTTCCCCGAGCTGCTCGCGCTGGCCCTGGGCATCGCCACCATGCTGCGCGCCCGGCTGTTCCGCTACACCGCGCAGGTCCTCAGCCTCACCGTCGCCGGCCTGCTGGGCCTGTGCCTGCTGATCGTCGGGCTGTCCCTGCACACCCCGCAGTTCTTCCTGCGCGCGGCCGGCTCCACCACCGAGCTCGACCTGCGCACCATCTGGCTGGCCGCCTCCATCGCCTTCGGCGCCGCGCTGCTCACGGCGATCGCCCTGGTGGTGCCCAGGCTCGGCGTCTCCCCGTTCTGGGGGCGCATCCTGGACCTGGTCGACAGCCTCACCCTGATGTCCCTGGTGCCGCTGGCGCTCGCCGTCCTCAACATCTACCGGCTGGTCCGCGGCGCCACCGGCTGACCCCGCGGCCCGCCACCGCCCTCCTCGGGAACCGCTCCGCTACCCCTCGTGAGGCCCGCTGGCCAGCCGGGTGGGCGGCACTGGTACGCTTGGCCTCCGAGCGCAGCCGTGTGTCCGCCCCCGATGGGTCGCCCAGCGACAAATCCGGAAGGGTACGGGCCGCGCTCATCGACACCGAGTTCTCGCAGAGTCCTGTGCTGTCGACCAGGACCGCTCGGTAAGACCTTGAAGGAGTTGCAAGTGGCTCTCGCCTCTGACGTCAAGAAGCAGATCATGGCCGAGTTCGGCACCAAGGAGGGCGACACCGGCTCCCCCGAGGTCCAGGTGGCCATGCTGTCCCGTCGCATCTCGGACCTGACCGAGCACCTCAAGACCCACAAGCACGACCACCACTCGCGTCGTGGCCTGCTGATCCTGGTCGGCCAGCGCCGTCGCCTGCTGCAGTACCTGGCCAAGAAGGACATCGAGCGTTTCCGTACGCTCGTCGACCGCCTGGGCATCCGCCGCGGTGCCGCCGGCGGCGCCCGCTGAGAACGCCGCTCGGGGCGGCTCCCCACACCGGGGAGCCGCCCCTCGCGCGTATGCCGCGGCGGCCAGCGACAACTCGCCGCCCGCGGCACCCGGACATAACAACTCGCGCGCACCTCCCCAGGTGGCCGAGGATTGCACCGTAGGGTTGTGGGCATGCCGGGTGATGGCGCACCAGCGCGCCACCCGGGCACAAAGACCCGAACCCCCCGCGGGACGAAGGCTTCAAACGGAAGCCGCCCGCATCCGAGAGAGCGTCCAGACGCGAACCGCCCGTCCCGGCCCGGCAGCCGTGAGGCGCCGGTCCTCGGTAGTGGCCCCCGGAACCCCCGCAGCCGAGCGGGGCACGCCGGAGGCTTCGATCGAAGACCGGCCCGACTGCCGCCCTCCCTGGCAGGAGGGCCCCAGGGCCAAACGCAAGGCAGTGCGCGGGGGCGCTCTCCCGGAGACGTACGAAAGAGGAGATCTTCCAGGTGGAAGAGAACGTGTTCTACGCCGAGGCCGTGATCGACAACGGTTCCTTCGGCACCCGTACCATCCGCTTCGAGACCGGCCGTCTGGCCCGTCAGGCCGCCGGCTCCGCCGTGGCCTACCTGGACGACGACACCATGGTGCTGTCGGCCACCAGCGCGTCCAAGCAGCCGAAGGAGCACTTCGACTTCTTCCCGCTGACCGTGGACGTCGAGGAGCGGATGTACGCCGCCGGCCGCATCCCCGGCTCGTTCTTCCGTCGCGAGGGCCGGCCCTCCGAGGACGCGATCCTCACCTGCCGCCTGATCGACCGCCCGCTGCGCCCGTCCTTCGTCAAGGGCCTGCGCAACGAGGTCCAGGTCGTCTGCACCGTGATGGCGCTCAACCCCGACCACCTGTACGACGTGGTCGCCATCAACGCCGCCTCCGCCTCCACCCAGCTGGCGGGCCTGCCGTTCTCCGGCCCGATCGGTGGCGTGCGCGTCGCGCTGATCAAGGGCCAGTGGGTCGCCTTCCCGACCCACAGCGAGCTGGAGTCGGCCGTCTTCGACATGGTCGTCGCCGGTCGCGTCCTGCCGGACGGCGACGTCGCGATCATGATGGTCGAGGCCGAGGCCACCGACAAGACCATCAAGCTGGTCGAGGGCGGCGCCGAGGCGCCGACCGAGGAGGTCGTGGCCGCCGGTCTCGAGGCCGCCAAGCCGTTCATCAAGGTGCTGTGCGCCGCGCAGTCGCAGCTGGCCGCCCAGGCCGCCAAGCCGACCGCCGAGTTCCCCGTCTTCCTGGACTACCAGGACGACGTCCTCGCCGCGCTGACCGCCGCCGTCAAGGACGAGCTGGCCCAGGCCCTCACCATCCCGGGCAAGCAGGAGCGCAACAACGAGCTGGACCGCGTCAAGGCGGTTGCGGCCGAGAAGCTGCTCCCCGAGTTCGAGGGTCGCGAGAAGGAGATCAGCGCCGCCTACAACGCGCTGACCAAGAAGATCGTCCGCGAGCGCGTCATCACGGACAAGGTCCGCATCGACGGCCGCGGCGTCACCGACATCCGCACCCTGGCCGCCGAGGTCGAGGCCATCCCGCGCGTCCACGGCTCGGCCCTGTTCGAGCGCGGCGAGACCCAGATCCTGGGTGTCACCACGCTGAACATGCTGCGCATGGAGCAGCAGCTGGACACGCTCTCCCCGGAGACGCGTCGCCGCTACATGCACAACTACAACTTCCCGCCGTACTCGGTCGGCGAGACCGGCCGCGTGGGCTCGCCCAAGCGCCGCGAGATCGGCCACGGCGCCCTGGCCGAGCGGGCCATCCTGCCGGTGCTGCCCACCCGCGAGGAGTTCCCGTACGCCATCCGCCAGGTCTCCGAGGCGCTCGGCTCCAACGGCTCCACCTCGATGGGCTCGGTCTGCGCCTCGACCATGTCGCTGCTGAACGCCGGTGTGCCGCTGAAGGCCGCCGTCGCCGGTATCGCCATGGGCCTGATCTCCCAGGAGATCGACGGTGAGACCCACTACGTCGCGCTGACCGACATCCTGGGTGCCGAGGACGCGTACGGCGACATGGACTTCAAGGTCGCCGGTACCCGCAACTTCATCACCGCGCTGCAGCTGGACACCAAGCTCAACGGCATCCCGGCCTCGGTGCTGGCCGCCGCGCTGAAGCAGGCCCGCGACGCCCGCCTGCACATCCTCGACGTGATGAACGAGGCCATCGACTCCCCGGACGAGATGTCCCCGAACGCGCCGCGCATCATCACCATCAAGATCCCGGTGGACAAGATCGGTGAGGTCATCGGCCCCAAGGGCAAGATGATCAACCAGATCCAGGAGGACACCGGCGCCGAGATCACGATCGAGGACGACGGCACCATCTACATCGGTGCCGCCGACGGCCCGGCCGCCGAGGCCGCCCGCACCACGATCAACCAGATCGCCAACCCGACCATGCCGGAGGTCGGCGAGCGCTACCTGGGTACCGTGGTCAAGACCACGACCTTCGGCGCGTTCGTCTCGCTCATGCCGGGCAAGGACGGCCTGCTGCACATCTCGCAGATCCGCAAGCTGGCCGGCGGCAAGCGCGTGGAGAACGTCGAGGACGTCCTCGGCGTCGGCGCCAAGGTGCAGGTCGAGATCGCCGAGATCGACCCGCGCGGCAAGCTCTCCCTGATCCCGGTCATCGAGGGCGAGGAGGGCGGCGAGGCCGCTTCCGAGTGAAGCGCCGCTAGCTGACCCCTTGCGGCCCGTACGCCTCCCGGCGTGCGGGCCGCACCCTGTTGCCCACGCGTTCGTCCGTACGTGTCTTTCCACGTGCGTTTTGTCTGGAGGTACCCCCCGTGGCCCAGGCCCCGGCGGTAAAGCAGCGACCCGGCACCACCCGGACCCTGCTCAAGGGCGTCGACGGCGCCGGAACGGTGCGCCGCACCGTGCTGCCCGGCGGCCTGCGGGTCGTCACCGAGACCCTGCCGACGGTGCGCTCCGCGACCTTCGGCATCTGGGTCGGCGTCGGCTCGCGGGACGAGACCCCGCAGCTCAACGGCGCCACCCACTACCTGGAGCACCTGCTCTTCAAGGGCACCGAGCGGCGCAGCGCGCTGGACATCTCGGCCGCCCTGGACGCGGTCGGCGGCGAGATGAACGCCTTCACCGCGAAGGAGAACACCTGCTACTACGCCAGGGTCCTGGACACCGACCTGCCGCTGGCCATCGACGTGGTCTGCGACATGCTCACCGGCTCGCTGATCCGCACCGAGGACGTGGAGGCCGAGCGCGGCGTCATCCTGGAGGAGATGGCGATGGCCGAGGACGACCCGGGTGACGTGGTCCACGACCTGTTCGCCAAGGTGATCTACGGCAGCGGTCCGCTCGGCCGCCCGATCCTCGGCACCCAGGAGACCATCAAGGCGCTCACCCGGGACCAGGTCGCCGGCTTCTACCACCGCCGCTACCGCCCGGAGCACCTGGTTGTCGCCGCGGCCGGCAACCTGGACCACCGCAAGGTGGTCAAGCAGGTCGAGCAGGCCTTCGCCCCGGTGCTGGCCCGCTCCACCGCGGCCCCCGCCGAGGCCCGCCGCGGCGTCAAGGCACTGCGCACGGCCGGCCGGGTCGAGGTGCTCAACCGCTCCACCGAGCAGGCCCACCTGGTGCTGGGCGTGCCCGGAGTGCCCCGGCACGACGAGCGCCGCTGGGCGATGGGCGTGCTCAACGCGGCCCTGGGCGGCGGGATGAGCTCCCGGCTGTTCCAGGAGGTCCGGGAGAAGCGCGGGCTGGCGTACTCGGTCTACTCGTACTCCTCCTCGTACGCGGACAGCGGCCTGTTCGGCATCTACGCCGGCTGCCAGCCCAAGCGGGTCGAGGAGGTGCTGCGGATCTGCCGCACCGAGCTGGCCAAGGTGGTCGCCGAGGGCATCACCGAGGAGGAGCTGCACCGTGCGATCGGCCAGATCTCCGGCTCCACCGTGCTCGGTATGGAGGACACCGGGTCGCTGATGAACCGGATCGGCAAGGCCGAGCTCAGCTACGGGCACCACCTGTCGGTGGACGACATGCTGGAGCGGATCGCGGCCGTGACCCTGGAGGACGTCCACGCGGTGGCCCGTGATGTGCTGGGCGCGTACCGGCCGTCGCTGGCGGTGATCGGCCCGGTCAACGACAAGCGGGCCGCCAAGCTCGCCGATCTGCTGGTCTGAGATTGCCCGGTGTGAGTTTGCTGGTGAGAGGACTTTCGCTATGACACTGCGTGTCGCCGTGATCGGCGCCAAGGGCCGGATCGGCTCCGAGGCGGTCAAGGCCGTCGAGGCCGCGCCGGACCTGGAGCTGGTGGCCACCCTCGGCCGCGATTCCCAGCTGGAGGAGCTGACCGGGGCCGGGGCCCAGGTCGTCGTCGAGCTGACCCACCCGGACTCGGTGATGGGCAACCTCGGCTACTGCCTGCACCACGGCATCCACGTGGTCACCGGCACCACCGGCTGGACGGACGAGCGGCTCGCCACCGTTCGCGGCTGGCTCGACCAGGCCCCGGAGCTCGGTCTGCTGATCGCGCCGAACTTCTCCATCGGTGCGATCCTCGGCATGAAGTTCTCCCAGATCGCCGCCCGGTACTTCGAGTCGGTCGAGGTGGTCGAGCTGCACCACGACCGCAAGGCCGACGCCCCCAGCGGCACCGCCACCCGCACCGCCCAGCTGATCGCGGCCGCCCGCGCCGAGGCCGGCCGCCCCCGGCAGCAGGACCCGACCACCCACAGCCTGCCCGGCGCCCGCGGCGCCGACGTGGACGGGGTGCCGGTGCACGCGGTACGGCTGCGCGGCCTGCTCGCCCACCAGCAGGTGATGTTCGGCGACACCGGTGAGACGCTCACCATCCGGCACGACTCGCTGCACCACAGCAGCTTCATGCCGGGCATCCTGCTGGGCGTGCGCAAGGTGGTCGGGACGCCGGGGCTGACCTTCGGCCTCGAACACTTCCTGGACCTGTGACCATGCTCATTCCTGGGAGAGTGACATGACCTCTCGTACCGGTTTCTTCGTCCTGTCCGGCGTGCTGCTGCTGGTCGCCCTGCTCTGCGTGGGGGAGGGCGTCCAGCTGATCGCCACCGGCAAGCCGCTCGGCATCGGCATCGGCATCTGTGCTTTCGTCATCCCGATGATCGGCGTCTGGTTCCTGCGCCAGACCGTCCGCTTCGGCCGGGCCAGCGAGCAGCTCGCCCACGAGCTGGAGGCCGAGGGCGGCCTGCCGGTGGACGAGCTGAAGCGCACCACCGGCGGGCGGATCGACCGGGCCTCGGCCGACGCGGTGTTCGCCCGCCGCCAGGCCGAGGCGGAGGCCGCGCCCGGCGACTGGCGGGTCTGGTTCCGCCTCGCCGTGGCGTACGCCGACGCCGGCGACACCCCGCGCGCCCGTAAGACCATGCAGCACGCCATCAAGCTGCACAGCACCGAACCCGCAAGGAGTAACGCGTGAGCGACGAACCGACGGCCCCCAGCTTCCGCAGCGACGTGACGGTGGAGCTGGTCCGCAGCGCCGCCGCCGACTCGGACGTCATCTGGGCGGCCCGGGTCTCGACCGCGGGCGAGCAGTCCCTGGAGGCGCTCCAGCAGGACCCGGAGAAGTCCAAGGGCCTGATCAACTTCCTGATGCGGGACCGGCACGGCACGCCCTTCGAGCACAACTCGATGACCTTCTTCATCAGCGCGCCGATCTTCGTGTTCCGCGAGTTCCACCGCCACCGCAGCGGCTGGTCGTACAACGAGGAGTCTGGCCGCTACCGCGAGCTGCAGCCGGTCTTCTACGTCCCCGGCGAGGACCGGAAGCTGGTCCAGCAGGGCCGCCCCGGCAAGTACGAGTTCACCGAGGGCACCCCGGAGCAGCACAGGACCACGACCGAGGCGATGGAGGCCGCGTACCGCGAGTCCTACGCGCGCTACCAGGAGATGCTGGCGGCGGGCGTGGCCCGGGAGGTGGCCCGCGCGGTGCTGCCGGTCGGCCTGTTCTCCTCGATGTACGCGACCTGCAACTCGCGCTCGCTGATGCACTTCCTCTCGTTGCGCACCAGGCGGGAGAACTCGGCGGTGCCGTCGTTCCCGCAGCGCGAGATCGAGATGGTCGCCGAGCAGATGGAGCAGCAGTGGGCCCAGCTCATGCCGCTCACCCATGCGGCCTTCGAGAAGCACGGTCGAGTCGCCCCCTGACCTGGGACGACAGGCATATGGGCAGAGTGTGTGGCATGTCTGGATTGCGGCTTTTCTAGCCGCTCCCTAGATTCGTGACCACGGATTCCGGTGCTGCCTGAACCCCCGAGCGGGCAGTACCGGGATCCCATTTCCTGCCTCTGACCTGCTACACCTGTCCGAACCCTGGACCGGCATGGGTACCGCCCCACCGCCTACGAGTAGTTTTGGACCCATGGCTCCGACCTCCACCCCCCAGACGCCGTTCGGCCGGGTGCTGACCGCGATGGTCACCCCGTTCACCGCCGACGGCGGACTCGATCTCGACGGCGCCCAGCGCCTCGCCACGCACCTCGTCGACTCCGGGAACGACGGCCTCGTCGTCAACGGCACCACCGGTGAGTCCCCGACCACCAGCGACGCCGAGAAGGCCCAGCTCGTCCGCGCCGTGGTGGAGGCGGTCGGGGACCGGGCGCACGTGGTGGCCGGCGTCGGCACCAATGACACGCACCACAGCGTCGAGCTGGCCCGCCAGGGCGAGGCCGCCGGTGCGCACGGCCTGCTCGTGGTCACGCCGTACTACAACAAGCCCCCGCAGGAGGGCCTGTACCGGCACTTCACGCAGGTCGCCGACGCCACGGGCCTGCCGGTCATGGCGTACGACATCCCGGGCCGCAGCGGGGTCGCGCTGAGCCACGAGACGCTGGTCCGGCTCGGCGAGCACCCGCGGATCGTCGCCAACAAGGATGCCAAGGGTGACCTCGGCGCCGCGGCCTGGGCGATCGCCCGCTCCGACCTCGCCTGGTACTCCGGCGACGACATCCTCAACCTGCCGCTGCTGTCGGTCGGAGCCGTCGGCGTGGTCAGCGTCGTCGGACACGTGGTGGCCGGTGAGCTGAAGACGATGATCGAGGCCTACCTGGCGGGTGATGTGGCCAAGGCCACCGCGATCCACCAGGGTCTGCTGCCCGTGTTCACGGGTATGTTCCGCACCCAGGGCGTGATCCTCACCAAGGCCGCGCTGGAACTCCAGGGCCTGCCGGCCGGACCGCTGCGGCTGCCGCTGGTCGGCGCGACGCCCGAGGAGATCGACCGATTGAAGCAGGATCTCGCCGCCGGCGGGGTACACCTGTAGCAGACACAGACGTGCGCGCCCCGGCTCGCCGGACCCTCACGGGACCGCCGCTGGACCGGACCGAAGGCGCGAGAGCACCGACCCGGTAGGAAAACGACACTGAGTACGCACGCCATATGTCTCCAGGGGAGGACCCCGGGCATATGGCGTGCGTCGTGAGGAGAGTCTTTTGAGCCACCCGCACCCCGAACTCGGCGCGCCCCCGGCCCTGAAGGAGGGCGCCCTCCGTATCACTCCGCTCGGCGGCCTCGGCGAGATCGGCCGCAACATGACGGTCTTCGAATACGGGGACCGCATCCTGATCGTCGACTGCGGCGTCCTCTTCCCCGAGGACGAGCAGCCCGGCGTCGACCTGATCCTCCCGGACTTCAGCTACATCCGGGACCGCCTCGACAAGGTCGACGGCATCGTCCTCACCCACGGGCACGAGGACCACATCGGCGCCGTCCCCTTCCTCCTCCGGGAGAACCCGGACATCCCGCTGATCGGTTCGAAGCTGACCCTGGCGCTGATCGAGGCCAAGCTCGCCGAGCACCGCATCCGGCCGTACGTGCTGGAGGTCAAGGAGGGCGAGCGCGAGCGCATCGGCCCCTTCGACTGCGAGTTCATCGCGGTCAACCACTCCATCCCGGACGCCCTCGCCGTGGCCGTCCGCACCCCCGCCGGCATGGTCGTGGCCACCGGCGACTTCAAGATGGACCAGCTGCCGCTGGACGGCCGCCTCACCGACCTGCCGACCTTCGCCAAGCTGGCGGAGGAGGGCCTGGACCTGCTGCTGGTGGACTCCACCAACGCCGAGGTCCCCGGCTTCATCCCGCACGAGCGGGACATCTCGGCGGCGCTGCGAAACGTTTTCGCGAACGCCGACCGGCGCATCATCGTCGCCTCCTTCGCCAGCCACGTGCACCGCATCCAGCAGGTGCTGGACGCCGCCCACGAGTACGGTCGCAAGGTCGCCTTCGTCGGCCGCTCGATGGTCCGCAACATGGGCATCGCCCGCGACCTCGGCTACCTGAAGGTCCCCGGCAACCTGATCGTGGACGTCAAGCAGCTGGACGACCTCCCGGAGAAGGAGGTCGTGCTCATCTGCACCGGCTCGCAGGGCGAGCCGATGGCGGCGCTCTCCCGGATGGCCAACCGCGACCACCAGATCCGCATCGTCGAGGGCGACACCGTCGTCCTGGCGTCCTCGCTCATCCCGGGCAACGAGAACGCCGTGTACCGCGTGATCAACGGCCTGACCCGCTGGGGCGCCAAGGTCGTGCACAAGGGCAACGCCAAGGTGCACGTCTCCGGCCACGCCTCGGCCGGCGAGCTGCTCTACTTCTTCAACATCTGCAAGCCGCGCAACCTGATGCCGGTCCACGGTGAGTGGCGCCACCTGCGGGCCGCCGCCGAGCTGGGCATCGCCACCGGTGTGCCGCGCAACCGCGTGGTCATCGCCGAGGACGGCGTCTGCGTCGACCTGGAGAAGGGCGTCGCCCGGATCGTCGGCAAGGTGCAGGCCGGCTACGTCTACGTGGACGGCGCCTCGGTCGGCGACATCACCGAGGCCTCGCTCAAGGACCGCAAGATCCTCGGCGAGGAGGGCTTCATCTCGGTCTTCGTCGCGGTCGACTCGACCAACGGCAAGATCGTCGGCGGTCCGACCATCCAGGCCCGCGGCTCCGGCATCGAGGACAGCGCCTTCGTGCCGGTGGTCTCCAAGCTCCAGGAGGCCCTGGACCGCTCGGCCAGCGACGGCGTGCTGGAGCCCCGCCAGGTGCAGCAGCTGGTCCGCCGGACCATCGGCAAGTGGGTCGCGGACAACTACCGCCGCCGGCCGATGATCCTGCCGGTCGTCGTCGAGGTCTGAGCCTGCTCCGACCCCGTCTGAGGCTGGTTTGACGTGGGGCGACCCGGTGCGTAATGTTCTCCGGGTTGCCCCACGGGACGAGCCCCAAGGAAGTCCTCGAATCTGAATTCGAGAACGACCGGGAAAACGGACCGAGAAACTCTGATAGAGTTCGGGAGCGCCGAAAGGCGAAAGCCAAATCGGATGAATGAAACTCCGGAAAACGGAGCGGAAAACATCTGATAAGCTGGAAACACGAAAGAACGAAGCGCCCGGAGGGCCCGCTGGAAGGCGGTCCGAAGGAAGCGTCCGTTCCTTGAGAACTCAACAGCGTGCCAAAAGTCAACGCCAGATATGTTGACATCCCCGGCCTTGATCGTTTGATCGGGGTTGGAGATTCCTTTTGAAATAACACTAGCGAGGACGCAGTGCGCGGGGCCGCCTTATTCCGGTGGTTGCCGTGCCGCTCAACGCGGGTGTGGACCCGATTACGGGTAAACATTCACGGAGAGTTTGATCCTGGCTCAGGACGAACGCTGGCGGCGTGCTTAACACATGCAAGTCGAACGGTGAAGCCCTTCGGGGT
>NZ_JBHVVI010000036.1:0-74683 GCF_042883685.1 Kitasatospora sp. NPDC058190 | reverse complement strand
ATCGGCATGCCGGGCTCAACGACCGGCACCCCACCGGGGTACCGGTCGCATCACCAGTTCATCCGAACCAGTCATGTGCGAAGGACGGGGCTAGTGCCGCGCCGCATGCGATGAGACGCCTCCTGACGCCTCCTTGACACCGTCGGGCGCCGATCTTGACGCTTCCTTAGCGCCGTCGCGGCGCCCGGCGGGGTCAGCCCTGCGAGAGGTGCCGGTGGAGCGGTCAGCTCCGGCCGGCCTGCGTGGTGTTCGCGGATCGGCGGCCGTCGCGGACCCCGGCCCTCGCGGGACCCGTACGGGCGCGGAGTTCACGCGCCCGGTCCCGCCCGGGCCGAGACGGCGGCAGGGCGGGGCGCGGTGCGGGCCGTGCCCTCCGGCGGGGAGGCGCGGAATCAGCGCACGGCGATGACGGTCACGGCGGCGCGAACCGGCGGCCGCTCATGCGGCGGACGGTCGCGGTGGCGTACCGGGCGGTTCACGCGGCTCATCAGACCCACCCGGGTCCGCCGGGGCAAGCACCGCACCGGCGCCCTGACGAATCCCTGACGTACCCGGAACGCCCGCGAGTCCGACCGCCGAACGCCGCGCGACGACCGGGGGCGGGTCCGACTTCGGCCCGCACTACCGCACTCGACGGCTCCCGCCGGCCCGATGCTGCCTCAACGGGCCGACCGGGGCGGCACGTTGGTCCAGGTGAAGCGGCTACGGACCGCCTCGGACACCACTACGCTACGTGTCATGAGTTCTTCGGAGACGGCCCCCGGGCGGGGCACTGCGGTGGTGATCGGCGGCGGTCTGGCCGGGGTGGTGGCGGCCTGGGCGCTGCGGGGCAGCGCCGAGCGGATCGTCGTGGTGGAGCGGGACCGCTACCCGGACGAGCCGACGTTCCGGGCCGGGGTGCCACAGGGGCGGCACGCCCACCTGGTGCTGGAGGCGGGGCACCGGGCGTTGGAGGAGATGATGCCCGGCATCAAGCAGGAGCTGTCGGCCGCGGGCGCGCACCGGATCGCCGTCTCGGGCGATCTGAAGTGGCTCAGCTCTGCCGGGTGGATGGCCGACTACCCCGCCCGGTTGAGCTTCCTCTCCTGCACCCGGCCGGTGCTGGACAAGCTGATCCTGGACCGGGTCCGCACCGAGCCCTCGATCGAGTTCCTGGAGGGCACCGACGTGGTCGGGCTGCTGGGCTCGGCACGGACGGTGACCGGGGTGAGGGTCCGCGAGCGCGGTTCGGAGCGAGACCCGGAGCGAGGCTCGGAGCGAGGCTCGGAGCACAACGAGGAGCAGAGCTCTGGTCGCGGTGAAGTCCGGGACATCCCTGCCGAGTTGGTGGTCGACGCGTCCGGCCGCTCGACCTCGGTGCCGAAGTGGCTCGCCGAACTGGGCTGCCGCCCGGTGCCCGAGGAGCGGGTGGACGCCGGCGTGGCGTACTCCTCCCGGCTGTTCCACCGCCCGCCCGGGGTCGACCTCGGCTACCAGGCGATCTACCTGCAGACCAAGGCACCGGACAAGCCGCGGATGGGCGTGCTGCTGCCGGTCGAGGGCGACCGCTGGATCGTCAGCCTGGCCGGGATGCGCGGCGCCGAACCCGAGCCCGGCGAGGAGGGCTTCACCAAGCACCTGGCCCAACTCCGCGACCCGGGCCTGCGCGACGCGCTGCGGGACGCCGAACCGGCGGGCGGGGTGCGCGGCTTCCTGCCCGGCCCGGGCGTGCGGCGCCACTACGAGCGCGGCGGCCCGGAGGGCCTGGTGGTGGTCGGCGACGCCGCGAGCACCTTCAACCCGGTGTACGGCCAGGGGGTCACGGTCTCGCTGTTCTGCGCCCAGGCGCTGCGCCGCACCGCGCTGCGGTACGGCGGCATCGGCCACGCCACCGCGCGCGACGCACAGCGGGAGATCGCGGCGGTGTCCAAGAACGCGTGGATGATGTCCTGCGCCGAGGACGTCCGCTTCGCCGCCACCACCGGCGGGCCCTCCGGCGCCCTGATCAGGATCCAGCACCGCTTCCTGGACCGGGTGCTGGCCGGCGCGACCCGCGACCCGGAGGTCACCGCGGCCTTCCACGAGGTGCTCTCCCTGGTGGCACCGCCCTCGCTGTTCTTCCGCCCGTCGGTGCTGGCGGCCGTGCTGCGGAGCTGACGGCTGCGAGGCCGGCGGCTGCGCAGCACGGCGGCTTCGCGGCTGTCGGCCGCGGAGCCGCTGCCGCTCACGGGGTGAGGTGCGCGGCGACGTACGGCAGCGCGACCTGCTCCAGGGCGCGCTGCCCGAAGGCCGGGTGGACGTTGACCTCGAAGACCACCCCGCCGCTCTCGGCGGCGAGGTCGACGCCCGCCAGCTCCAGGCCGAGCGAGTCCGCCGCGGCGATCGCCAACTTCGCCAGTCCGTCAGGTAGTTCGTCAACCTCCAACAAGCTGGAGACCGCGCCGCGGCACTCGTTGCAAGGCTCGTCCGGGTCCGCCTGGACGTGCTCGGCCACCCGGACCACCCGACCGTGCAGCACCACCACGCGGTACTGGTGGCGGCGGCCGTCCGGCAGGAAGTTCCGGGCGTCGCGGGCGATCAGCCAGTCCGTCCCGGCCGCGGCGTAGTACTGTGCTGCGGCGGCGAGTTGGGCCGGGGTGGTGACATGGAAGACGTCCTCACCGCCCATTCCCACGCAGGGCCGGGCCCAGACGTCACCGCCGAGCCGCTCGAACGCCTCGGCGGCGGCCTCCGGGCTCGGCCGGGAGAGCACCACGCTCGGCATCTGCGGCACGCCGTCCCGGGCGAAGCGGGCGACGGTGCGGTCCTTCTCGGTGGCCGCCCGCCACGCCTCGGGGTCGGTGCCGAGCGAGCGGGCGCCGTACGCGCGCAGCCGCCGCTGGCAGTCGGCGAAGGCGCGGCGCCGGTGCGGCGGGATCTCGTAGACGACCACCGCCTCGGCGGTGACGGTCCGTCCGTCCGCCGCGAGCCGGAGCCCGCCCGGGCCGTCGGCGTCGATCCGGCCGCTGCCGCCGTCCATGAAGTGCCGGGCGTCGAGGTGGACGGGCGCGCGGCCGGTCAGTGTCCGTACGGCGGTGGCGAGGACGTCGCGGCTTCCTTCGGTCGAACTGTGGTCGGTCAGGAGAACGAGTTCAGATCGGCCCATACGGCCATGGAAGAGGCCCCGGTCCAGTCCGGCAAGACGGCCCCGCGCGCCACGGTGGCCGAAACCGCGGCGAAGGAACGAGCGGACGGCCCGGGCAGGGCCGGTGAATCCGCAGTCCGGGCGGCCCGTTCGCTGCGCCGGACGGAATGCGGCCGGTCAATTCGGATGCGGCCGTTCCGACGGACAGCTAGCCTGGCCGCATGTCTACGCCCCGAATTTCCTAGCTGACGGACCCACCTCCACGCCACCCGTGTGTCCATGAGCTGTTTCGGAGCGTTATCCCATGATCACCACCCGCGGTGTCGACGTGCGCGTCGGCGCCCGTCTGCTGCTGTCCGACATCACCCTGCACATCGCCCCCGGCGACCGGATCGGCCTGGTCGGCCGCAACGGTGCCGGCAAGACCACCCTGCTCGCCACCCTCGCCGGACAGCTGCCGCCCGCCGCCGGGACGGTCACCCGCACCGGGCCGGTCGGCTACCTCCCGCAGGACTCCCGCGCCGCCGACCCGGCCGTCACCGTCACCGACCGCATCCTGTCCGCCCGCGGCCTGGACACCGCCGTCCGCGCGCTGCGCGCCACCGAGGAGGCGATGGCCCTGGCCGGCTCCCCGGCGGAGGAACGCCGGGCGATGGACGCCTACACCCGGGCCGAGGCCCGGTTCCAGTCCCGGGGCGGCTACGCCGCCGAGGCCGAGGCCGCCCGGGTCGCGGCCGGGCTCGGGCTGCCCGCCCGGGTGATGGACTCCCCCGTCGGCACGCTCTCCGGCGGCCAGCGGCGCCGGGTCGAACTGGCCCGCATCCTGTTCGCCGAGCACGGCACCCTGCTGCTGGACGAGCCCACCAACCACCTGGACGCCGACTCGACCGCCTGGCTGCGCGGCTTCCTCGCCACCCACCAGGGCGGGCTGGTGCTGATCAGCCACGACCTCGGGCTGGTGGAGGAGACCGTCAACCGGGTCTTCCACCTGGACCCGGGCCGCGCCACCATCGACATCCACAACACCGGCTGGCGGGCGTACCTCACCCAGCGCGCGGCCGATGAGCGCCGCCGCGCCCGGGAGCGGGCCAACGCCGAACGCAAGGCCGCCGCCCTGCACGCCCAGGCCGACCGGATGCGTGCCAATGTCGCCACCGCCACCACCGCCCGCAGCATGGCCCGCCGCGCCGACCGGATGCTCGCCGAGCTGGAACCCGTCCGGCAGGCCGAGCGCACCGCCCGCATCCGGCTGCCCGAGCCCGCGTCCTGCGGCCGGATGCCGCTCGGCGCGATCAGCCTGGCCAAGGCGTACGGCGGCCGGCCGGTACTGACCGACCTGGACCTCGCCGTCGACCGCGGCAGCCGGCTGGTCGTGCTCGGCCTCAACGGCGCGGGCAAGACCACCCTGCTGCGGATCCTGGCCGGCCACGAGACCGCGGACTCCGGCCGCGTCGTCCCCGGGGCAGGCCTGCGGCTCGGCTACTTCGCCCAGGAGCACGACACCCTGGACCCGGCGCTCAGCGTCCGCGACAACCTCGCCGAGGCCGCGCCCAACCTGACCGACGGCGAACTGCGGCACGTGCTCGGTGCGTTCCTCTTCCGCGGCGACGACGCCGACAAGCCGGCCGGCGTCCTGTCCGGCGGCGAGAAGACCCGCCTCGCCCTGGCCGCCCTGGTCCACTCCGGCGCCAACGTGCTGCTCCTGGACGAGCCGACCAACAACCTCGACCCCGCCTCCCGGGCGGAGGTCCTGGCGGCGGTCGGCACCTACCCGGGCGCGATCGTGATGGTCACCCACGACCCTGGCGCCATCGAGGCCCTGCGGCCCGACCGCGTCCTGCTGCTGCCGGACGGGGACGAGGACCTCTGGCACGACTCCTACCTGGAACTGGTCACGCAGGCCTGACGACCGTTCCGAGTCCCGTCTCGGCCCGCCGGACTTCCCCGGCGGGCCGGTGCGCCATACCGTCGAAATTCAGGATCACCGCCGCAGGCACCACTCCACGAACCGACTGATGCTCGGGTCCACCTGGGCGCTCTCGTCGGCGACGGCCGCGGTGCAGAAGTAGCGGACCTCCTGGAAGTCGAGTTCCATGGCCTGGACCAGGCTGTACAGGCCGAGCTTGTCGAGGATCCAGGCGCGGGCGGCGCCGCTGTCGCCCGATGGGTCGGGGCACAGGCCGTGTTCGGCGAGCAGGTCGGTCTTGCTGATCGCGACGGCGAGCCGTGACTGCCGCACCGGAGCGCCCATCGCGGCCACTGCCTGGACGGAGCGGCCGAAGACCTCCTCCGGGTGGACGGTGGAGGCGAGGGTGCGGTCCAGCAGGCTGTCCGGCGCGGGTTCCAGCCGGGTCCAGAACTCCTCCACCGCCATCGGGTCGAGGACGAAGACGAAGGTGCGCGCGGCTCGGGCGTAGCGCAGCGCGTCGGTCTCGTCCCGGTCGACGAAACGCTCGCCGGCGGTGTCGAAGAGGTGGACGAGGCGTTCGGTGCGGCCTGCACCGAGGGTGAAGGAGTGCGCGCGGGGCAGCGCCTTCTGCGTGCCGAGGGTGTGCCCGCGCATCCGCAGCACCTCGCGGAGCACCTGGTAGCCGCCGGCGGAGTCGTCGTCGGCCAGGCGCAGCGCCGGGCCGCCGTTCGCGGCGGAGTTCTCCAGTGCGAGCAGCATCGCGGCCATCAGCTGGGTCTTGCCGGCGGCCCGACCGCCGATCAGCGGGACGACCACCTCCGGCATGTGCCCGGCGTCGGTGTTCATCGGCTTTCCGCAGTGGGCGTGGGTGCAGTAGGCCTGGAGCCGGGACTGGCGGCCCATCAGCATCAGCAGGGTGGGCATCCGCTGCCCGCAGGCACAGCGGCGGCGCCAGATGCCGTACCGGCCGGGGCGGATGTCGGTGTGCCGGCGCCGGCAGGTCGTGCGTGGGCAGTCGTAGGCGGGGTAGCGGACCTTCTCGTAGCAGTGCGGGCAGATCATGCCGGTGCGCAGCCGCTTGAGCCAGAGCAGCGCGCGGTCGGCGGCCCGCAGGGTGGTGGCGATGAGCCTGGCCCCGGCGCAGAGCAGGCCGAGCACGAGGGCGTGCAGGGCGGGCAGGACCAGTAGCAGGGGCACCACGAGGACGGCGCCGAGGGCGAGGGCGGGGTAGAGGGTGAGCCCGTAGGGCACGGTGAAGGCGCGGCTGCGGGGCGGGGCGGTGAACTGCCCGGTGGTGACGGCACGGAACGAATCGCCGACCGTGCGGGCGTACGACCGCCGTGCCAGTGTGACAAGTTGCCGCAGGTCGCGGCTGCCGGGGCCGTAGAAGTAGTTGCGGTGGGCGGGGACTTGCTCGTCCTGCGGGCGGTACGGCGCCATGGTGCGGAACTCGGCAGTCCGCCGGAACAGCACGCCGATCATCAACTGCAGGTAGCCCCAGAGGAGTTCCATCACCAGTGCGAGGGCGCGCAGGGCCAGGACGACGGGGGCGACGACCAGGTAGGCGGCGAGCCCGGCGAGATAGAACAGCGGGACGAGGACGAAGATCAGGATGGCGGCCACGGTCGGTCACTCCTCCCCGGACTCGGCGGGTTCCCGCTTCTCCTCGCGCCGCCGCCGGACCGGCCACAGCGCCGGCAGCAGGCGCGCCGCCCGCCGCGGGCCGCGCCGGCTCTCGGCGATCTCCCGGTAGCGGTCGGCGAGTTCGGCGTGGCAGGGCCGCACCGCCCGCTCCAGGCGCTCCAGCTCCGCGAGCGGCCAGTGGTGGGCGGTGTGCTGCCGGACGGCGTTGACCACCTCGTAGTGCGCCTGCGTCATTCCGGCCCCGGAGCGTACGGCGGCGACGGCGGCGATGTGGCTGAGCCGGACCTCGTCGATCCGCTCACCGGTCTCGACCAGCTGTCTCACCTGCGCCAAGTACCGTTCCAGCAGGGCGTGTCCGAAGTCCGGGATGGCGTCGCGCAGTCGGCCGACGTCGGCGGGCAGCTGCAGCAGGACCGGGATCAGCCGGTACCGCTTCAGTGCCTGCGGCCCGGCCCACAGGCCGGCGTCCTGGACGGTGAAGACCCGGGCGAGTTCGGTGGCCTCGCGGGCCTCGCGCAGTCCGCGCTCCAGAGCCAGGGTGGTGGACACCCGCCGCCGGGTGTCGAGGCGCAGGACGGCCAGGCGGTCCGGGTTGGAGAGCAGCCCGTACAGCCGCAGGCACAGGTCGAGTTGCTCCTCGCCGTCGATCGGCTGGTTCGCGGCGCGGTCGAGCCACTGGCCGACCTCCTCGTCCCGGAGCACCTCGACGGGCAGCGCGCGGACGATCTCGATCGCTTCGAGGTGGGTCCAGGTGCGGGAGGGGTGGCGCCACAGTTCGCACAGCAGCTCGGCGTCGGGTACGGCCTGGCCACGCAGGTGCAGGATCCGCAGCAGCATCTCGGCGGTGCGCTCCGGCTCGCGCTCGACGCGGGCCCGCCAGTAGTGCTCCAGGAGCAGCGGGCGGCCGGTGAGGTCGCGCTCGGTGAGCAGGGCGGCGGGGAACTGGGTGAAGAGCTGTTCCTGGCCGGCTCGGCTCTCCAACGCCTCCTCCACGGCGGTCGCCAATGCGGCGCGCACCGGAGGGAGTTCGCCGGCCAGCCATTCCACCTCGCGGAGCAGTTCGGCGCCGGGGGCGGGGGTGGCGAGCAGGGCGCGGGCCAGGGCGAGGGTCTCGCGGTCCAGCACCTCGGGTGCAGGGGCCAGGTCGGCGCCGAGCGCCCAGAGCAGCAGCCGGGCGCGCTGCCGGGTGTCGGTGGTGCCGGTGGCCAGCAGGCGTTCCCAGAGCGCGGTAGCCTGCCGGCGGGCATCCCGGTCGGTGATCGGGGTGGGGGCCACGGCGTCCTCTGCGGCGCTCATGTGGGCGCGCATCCGGGATTCGTACAGCCGGCCCTCGATCTCCTGGTGCAGCGCGGTGTCCCCGGCGGCGTGGGCGACGCCGCTGAGCACGGTCAGGTGGGCGTCGTCCAACTGCCGGTGGCCCCGGTACAGTTCGGCGGCCACCTGGGCACGGCGGGAGCCGAGGTGGTCCGCGCCGGGCAGCCAGCGGGTGAGCGCCCGCGCCTCGGCGCCGGTGAGCGCGATGCCGCCGGAGGCGGCCGCGGCGGCGACGGGTGCGTACCAGTCCTCCGGGCGTTCCTCCGCACCGTGGGTGAACTCGGCCGCCCAGGTCCACACCGGGCGCACCGAGCCGACCCCGATCCGGGTCAACAGGTCCACCAGCGCGCGGACCGTCTCCGGAGTGGCGGCGGGCCGCGGGAAGCGGCCGCGGGCGAAGTCGAAGACGGTGTAGGCCTCCTCCTCGTCCGCCCCGAAGTCGAGCTGCGCCTCGGGCACCGTGCCGATCAGGTGCAGCCGGCTGCGGGCTGGGCGCAGCACGTAGGTGGCGAAGGAGAGCCTGCGGGCGAGCGGGGGCGGCAGCAGGTAGCAGACGGCGGCGAACCAGTGGGCGATCCGCTCGGTGGTGTGGTCGGTGACCACGACCGAGCCGTGTTCGGTGAGCGCGGCGAGCACGGCGGCCAGCAGCTGCGGCAGTTGCGCGGTGTGCGGGTGCGCGGTCAGGAACTCCTGGACGCCACGGGCGGTCAGCGGGCCGCGCGGGGGCGCCGCCAGGAGCGGGATCTCGGTGCTCGGCGAGACCTGCCCACGCCACACCGGGGAGTTCCACAGCTCGATGCCGAGCAGTCCGCGCCCGGCCGCTGGGAAGTCCTCGCTGTGCAGGGCGTGGGCGAAGTAGTTGCCGAACCGGCGGGCCGAGTCCCTGCCGACGTAGCGCACGCACAGGGCGGTCGCGGTGCGGCCGCGCTGGTCGTACGGGCGGTAGCAGAGGTTGACCGGGCAGCGGTCGAGTTGCTCCGGAGTGTCCGACTCGACCAGGGAGCGGGGCGGTTCGTACCCGGCGAGCGCCTCCACTGCCTGCCGGGTGCCGGCGGTGACGCCTTCGCTGACGGCGTTGAACTGGAAGCCCGAGAAGCCACTCAGCCCGTGCTCGCAGGAGGTGTAGTAGAGCTGCTGGAAGTGCGCACCGGAAGCCGCTGCGGCGCCGGCGGCATGGGCGGACGTGCGGTCGTTCATCCGCGCCCCGCCTTCGGGACCGAGCCGAACTCGCTGAGCAGCCACAGCAACGGGTCGGCGACCCGGTAGGGTTGGATGCCCGTGGCGGCGATCCGGGCGTCGGGGGTGGGGTTGCGGCCGAGCGAGGAGACGCCGAAGTAGCGGTAGCGGGTGTAGTGGTTCTCCAGCAGCTGGTCGATCGGCACGCCGTCCCAGTCCTTGAGCAGCCGGCGCACCTCCTCGTGCACGCTGAGGCTGTCGCCCACGTCGAAGCGGTCGCGGGCCGGGGCGTAGTCGCGCAGCGGGCTGGCGCCGTCCAGCAGGTGCCAGAAGGCGTCCATCTTGGAGAACACCACCGCTACCGGGACGTCGATCTTCTGTGTGGAGCCGCCCGCGAGCAGCATGTTCGTCACGCGGGACAGGACGTTCACGGGCGCGTCGAACCCGGTGGTGCCCGGCAGCGGGGTGCCGGGCAGGGCGCCGTCCCGGGCACCGGTCATCTGCAGCGGGTCGAGCAGCAGGATGATGCCGTCGGCGTTGGTCAGGTAACGGGTGTTGAGCTCCACGCTCTCCTTGGAGCTGAAGTCCTCGCCGGCGGTGTCGAAGAACGACAGCACGGTGTGCTGCGGGCGTTCGCCGAGCAGGGTGCGGCGGCGCAGGCTGAAGCGGAAGACCAGCGGTTCCACCCGGTTGAGGTTGGTGGAGGCGGTCTGGGTGCCGGGGAACAGCTGGTTGTCGCGGTACAGGCGGTCCTCGTAGTCGGTGCTGTAGCGGCGCATGGTGGCGTCGTCCAGGCCCATCAGCGCCGCCCCGAAGGCCTCGCCGATCCGGTTGCGGACCTCGTGCAGCAGGACCGTCATGTACACCGTCTTGCCGGAGGCCTTCGCGCCGACCATCGCGATCAGCCGGTTGTCCACCCTCCCGAACTGGACGGGGAGTTCGGAATGGCACACCGGGCAGATCCGGTAGGTGGTCTCGCCGTCGCAGTCCGGGCAGACCGCCGTCGGCTTGCGGCCGTCGGCGGCGAAGTCCGGCCCGAGGTCATGGCTGCGGCGCGGACCCATGCGCTCGTCCAGCAACTGGTCGCGGCGACGCGCGCACTGCTTGCCGGTGCGGCTGAGCCGGCTGTTGCAGCGGAAGCGGATCTCGCGCGGGGCGAAGCTCTCGTAGCAGTAGGGGCAGGTGTGCCGTCGGGCCATCAGGTCACTCGCAGTCTGTGCAGTGCGGTCGGGCGGATGTCGATGCCGGCGTCGGTGGCGGCGTCACCGTGCGCCGGGAAGCAGACCAGCCAGGAGGGGCCCTTGGTGGCGGGCAGCGGGAACTCGACGGTCAGCGGGGTGCGGGCGAGCAGCCGCTGCGCCCGGACCTCGTGCACCACGGTGCCCTCGGCGGTACTGGTCGGCCGGAACCGGCCGAGGCCGTGGACGATCCGCAGGTCGGGCAGGTCGCAGCCGCTCTCGGCGGTGAAGGTGACGGTCGCCACCCGGCCCTTGAGCCGGCGGCGTACGGCCGGCTCGTACTCCACCAGCCGTGGCTGCGCGGGCACGATCAGCGCGGAGGAACCCTCGCAGTCCACGCCGGCGCCGGTGACCAGCGCCTCCACGGTGAGGGTCACCGCCTCGCGGCCGACGGCCAGGTCGAGCCCGCCGTCGTGCTCGTACGTCCGGCGGCGGCAGACCAGGTCCCCGTCCGGGCGACGGTCGGCGGCGCCGCTGCCCGTACGCTCGCCCCGTTCCCGCTGCCAGCGGACCCGTGCGCTCAGCGCGCCGTCGGGCCAGGCCCACAGGACGAGCAGGTGGTCGCCGCGCCGGACGGCCTGCAGGTCGGCGACGGGGACGGCGAAGGTGCCGGCGGGCGGGGCTTCGGTGGGCGGGATGGGGGTCGGGGTGGGGGGTGCCGCAGTCTCCGGGGGCGCCGTGGTCTCCGGGGCCGGTACGCTCCGGCGGGGCTGCTCGTTGCGGGGCTGGGGGATGACGGTTTCGTGGGGCAGCTCGACCGGGGCGACGGGCGGCTCCTGCAGCTCCTCCGGCCCGAGGTCCGTGGTCCCGGGGTCCGTGGTCCCGGGGTCCGGGTCGGTCACCGTCGCCGTCGGAGCCACCGCCTCGGCCGGCCGGGTGCGCGGCTCCGGGTCCTCCGCCACCGGGTACGGGGTGCGTACGGCCGGCTCGGGGTCCAGCAGCAGATACCCGTCCGGGGGCCTGGTGGTCCTCGGCGCGGGACCGCTGACCACCCGCAGGACGCCGAACTCATGACGCAGCAACAGGCCCTGGAGGACGGCGAGTTCGGGCCGGTGGCAACGTACGGTCAGGCCGCGGGCGGCCGGGAGCGCCTCGATCCCGGCCCGGTGCCCGGGGGCGACGGACAGGCCGCCGGCCAGCAGCACGGTGTCGACGGCCGGCTCGGCGGTGAGCTCCTCGGTGACGGCCGCGAGCATCTGCCGGTACAGCGGCCCGACGGCCCGGTCGAGTTCGACCCGGCTCAGCTCCACCGGTGGACCGTCCCCGACCGGTTCCAGCACCTGCTCCGCCGCGCTGAGCCCGTGCCGCAGTTGCTGCGCCGCCCGGCGCGGGTCGGCACCCACCGGCAGCCGCCCGGCGAGGTGGGCGGCGAGGGCCGCGTCCCAGTCCTCGCCACCGAGGCGGTCGCTGCGGGTGCGCACGATGCGGACGGTGAGGTCGGGGGTGATGGCGAGCACGGTCAGGTCGAGGCCGGTCGCCCCGTGGTCGCAGACCAGGACGCTACGGTCCACGCCCTCGGCGACCGCACCGTAGTGCAGTGCCACGGCCACCGGATCCGGCACCACCCGCTCCACCCGCAGCCCGGCGGCCTCGGCGGCCCGGCGCAGCTCGTCCTCGCCCTCGCCTGCGGCCGGCAGCCCGAGCACCACCGACCGGTCCGGATCGGCCCCCGCGCCCTCGCCCGCCGCGGCGACCAGGGCCGGCAGGGCGCGAGCCGGGTCGAGGACACCGTCCACTCCGTCGAACTCGATCTCCACGACATCCGGTCGGCCGCCCGGGCCGTTTCGGGCGAGGCGCCCGTACCGGTGCCCCAGGTCGATCGCGATCACGTCCATTCCTCCTCTTGCGCGCGAACCCACACGGTGCCGTCCGCTCCGGCCCCGACCCGCAGCCGACTCCCGGGCTGCGGGCGGTGTTCCAGGAGGTGGCCGACGACCGCCGCCCGAACCCGCTCCAGCTCGTTGCGGATCTGCCGGCCCCCGTACGCCTGGCGCTCCGGGTCCGACATCCGTTCGACGATCCACGGGTGCAGCGTGGCGGTGTCGGCCAGCAGCTCGACCCGGTGGCGTTCCCGTACGGACTCGCGGAGTTGGGCGAGCAACCGGTCGGCGATGCGCACTACGTGCTCCCCGCGCAGCATGTCGAAGACCACCACGCCGGGCTTGAGCCGGCCATAGATCTCCGGCCGGCCGATCTGCCGGAACTTGTCCTCCACGGCCCGGGTGAAGTGCGCCTCCAGTTCGGCGTACGAGGGTTCACCGCCGGCGTCCAGCAGGTCGCGCAGCTCCTCCGCGCCGGTGTTGGAGGTGAAGATGATCAGACACTCGGAGAAGTGGGCGGTCTGCCCGCGGCCGTCGGTGAGCCGGCCGTCCTCCAGGACCTGCAGGAACTTGTCCAGCACCTTGGGGTGCGCCTTCTCGATCTCGTCGAACAGCAGCACGCTGAACGGCCGTTCCTGCACCCGACGGGTCAGTTCGCCGCCCTGTTCGTAGCCGACGAAGCCGGGCGGGGCACCGGCCAGCCGTTCGGCGGAGTGCTCCTGCTGGTACTCGCTCATGTCGAAGCGGGCGTACGCGCTCTGGTCGCCGAACATCAACTCGGCTACGGCCTTGGCGAGTTCGGTCTTTCCGACGCCGGTCGGCCCGACGAAGAAGAACGCGCCCCGGGGCCGGGCGGTACCGGAGTGGCCGAAGTCGATTCCGACGAAGGCGGATTGGAGGGCGGAGGTGACGGCATCGACGGCCGGGGTCTGGCCGACGACCCGGCGGGCGAGCAGCTCGGCGGCCCGGGCGATGGTGTCCCGGTCGAGCTGGGTCCACGGGTCGACGCTGACGTTGAGCCGGTGCAACTCCAGGAGTTTGTCCGGCTTCTGCAGCGGCGCATCGCGCAGCCAGGAGGTCCGGGCGAGGGAGTCGATGTCCCAGCCGGTCATGCCGTCGGTGGCGCCGACCAGGGCTTCCAGGTCGGCGGGCGTGGCGTCCGCCGAGCCGTTGAACCGCTGCCGCAGCCAGTCCAGCCACAGCCGGCGCTCGCTCGGGTCGGGCCGGCCGAGGTGCAGGGTGGCGATCCGAGGGTCCTCCAGGTGGAACCAGCCGGGCAGCCGTCCGACGTCACCGACCGCGCAGAGTACGGCGTTCCGGGCGTGCGGGCCGGGGCCGGCCGCCGTGTGCGGGGTGACTGCCTCCGTCATCGCGGCCCTCAGCCACAGGTAGCCGCGGTGCGATTCGGGCTGGCCGGGCGGGAGTTGGTGCTCCACGTCCTCGAAGACGAAGGCGACGGCCGCGTCCGGCGAGGCAACCAGGCGCCGTACGGTGGCGAGGATGTCCTCGAAGTTGCGCGGACGGGCAGCCGAGCGGGCGGCGAACAGCCGCTCCCGGCCGCGCTGCCGCTCGGCGCCGCGGGTGGTGAGGGCGGTCGCGGGTGGTGTGGGGTCGGCGGGGCCGCTCTCGGGGTTGGGCGGCGCAGTGGCGGTCGGCTGGGCGGGCAGGGCAGCCACCAGCTGGTCGTAGCGCTCCGCGTGGCCTGGGAAGGGGAAGGTCAGCCCGCCGACCGGGTCCCACCAGCCGACCACCTCGGCGCCGCGCAGTTCGAGCAGTCCGGCGACCACCTCCCGGAAGGCGGCGGGCCGGTCCTCGAACCACCAGCGGTCGCGGATCTGCCCGTCCAGGACGACCTGCCGCCCGCGCCGCAGCTCCCAGTCCAGGGAAATCGCCCAGAGCGGCATCATGCCGTCCGCGACGGCCCGCCGACCGGCCTGGGCCGGGCCGTCGTGCCTGTCCTGACGGGGCCCCGAAGGCGCTCCACCGCCGGTGGCCGGTTTCGTCCAGTCGACCGTGCTCATTGCTGCCACCGCCACTCCACCGTGTTCGGCAGCGGCCGGCTCTGCTTCCGGGGCGGCTTGCCATCCCAGGTCAGCTCGCCAGGAACGAACTCCGCCTGCTCGCCGATCACTTCGTGCACCCGTTCCAGCAGGTCCTCGGTGGCGTCGCAGACCGCGCCCTGCGGGTCGGGGTGCAGCGCCACATCGGGTTCGCCCTCGACCTGGTAGACGAGAACGGGGCTGCCGTCATCGCCGGTGGCGACAGTGGTCTCGTACAGCGCTCCGGTAGGGCGTTCGAAGCGCAGCACCAGGGCGTCGCCGTGGTCGCCGCCACCGAGGAAGGCGAAGCCCTCGTCGAGCATGGCGTCCTGGAGCGCCTGCGCGAGGTCGGTGCGCCGGTTGTGGGCGAGGTGCAGTTCGTCCAGGCGGGTCTCGGCCTCGGCGAGCACAGCCTCCAGGGCCGCGACGGCGTCGAGGGCCGCTTCCGGGGCCGGGGCCGCGAGCACGGCCTCGGCCGAGTGCAGGGCCCGGTCGAGCCGGTCGGCGAGCTCCGGGTCGGCGAGGTCACGGGCCTCGGCGGCCGCATCGGTGACGGCGGGCCGCACGACGCCGAGCCGGTCGCTCGCCTCGGCGAGCAGCGCCGCGAGGCGCTCGCGTTCGGCCTCCTCGGCCGCGACGCGGGCGGCGGCCTGTTCCGCGGCCAGCCGCCGGGCTTCCTCCGCCTGCTCCTGCGCCCGCCTCCGGGCCTCCGCGGCCTCCGACTCCGCCCGCCGCTGCTCGGCCAGGGTCGCGGCGTGCCGGGCGAGCGAGTGCTCCACCGTGCCCAGCAGCGCCGCGAACCGGGTCTCCGCGCCCGGACCGGACTCGGCGCGCAACCGGTCGAGCAGTTCCGTGCAGCGCTGCCGGCCCTCCGCGTCGTGGGCCGCCGCGCCCGATCCGAGCGCGGCCAGCCGCTCCTCGAAGCCGGCCAGCACGGCCGCCCGGTCCCCACCTGCCGTGGAGCTCCCCGGCAGGCTCACGATCCGGCCGCGCAGCTCCTCGATCGCAACGCCGAGCCGCCCGCCACCGCCACCGCCACCAACCCGCTGTTGCAGGCTCGCCAACTGCGCTTCCAGCTCGCCCAATTCACTCCCAGGACAGCCCTGCCGGGCCCGCTCCAGCAGTCGCCGTACCTCCGCCAGCCCGCGCGCATCCGCTGCAGCCTGTTCCTGATCCATCCGCCGGGTGTGCGCCTCCTGATCGGCGGCCCGCCGCTGCGCCGCCTCCTGCCGGGCACGCTCCGCCTCCGCCCGGGCCCGCTCGCGGCGGGCGGCCGCCTCCTGGGCGCGCCGGGCGGCGAGCTCCGCACGTTCCCGGGCTCGCTGTTCCTGCTGCCGACGACGTTCGGCCTCGCGCCGGCGGCGGAGTTCCTGCTCCCGCCGCGCGTAGACGGAGGCCACCTGGACCGTGCTGTACTTCGGTGATCCGCTCATGCTTCCCTCCCGACCTCGGTGCGCAGGACGAATCCCCGCGCGGCAAGCTGTTCCTCAAGTCCCTCCCGGAAGCCCGGAGTCGGCGGCACACCGGCCCAGGAGAGCGATCCGTCGGGCTCCACCGACACCTCGACGCCCGCGCTGGTGTCGGGCTCGGCCGGCACGTGCGCGTAGCGGGCGCTGAGCGCGATCAGCCGCTGGTTGGCCGAGCCGCGCCAGCGCAGGGCGGCGTGCCGCGCCGCCACGTACGGGCCGTCGACCAGCAGGTCGAGGCGTTCCAGCAGGGCGCGCCGCTCCGGGCTGCCCCCGCGCAGCGCCTCGTGGCGGTAGCCCGAGTACGCCATCGCGCTGAACTCCGGTCGCCGGGCCCGTACCGCGTCCAGCAGTTCGGCCAGCGCACCCGCCTGGGCGAAGGGCTCGCCGCCGGACAGGGTGACGCCCTCGATGTCGGGCAACCGGCAGAGCCAGTCGGCGAGTTCGGGTACGGCCAGGGGCGTTCCGCCGTCGAACGGCAGCGTCTCGGCCGCGACACAGCCCCGGCAGCGCAGCGGGCAGCCCTGCACCCAGATCACGGCGCGCACGCCGGGGCCGAGCACGGTGCAGCGGTCCAGCCGCCGGGCCACGGAGAGCCGGGTCACTTCGGCCATGCGTCAGCCGTCCCCCTTCCCCCGGGAGCGGCCACGTCGGTCCGGTCCGTACGCTCGCCCCCACCCGCCTCGGCCAGGTCGCACCAGGGGCACCACGGCCGCTCCACCGTGTGCACGTGCCGGGCGTCCGCCACGCAGCCGCGCAGCCGGTTCGGCTCGGCCTCGGCGGCCAGCGCCTCGGCCCATGCGGAGGCTGAGGGCCGCACCCCGCCGAACGCGGCCCGACACAGCTCCTGGAGCCGGCGCGGCAGCAGATCGACGGGCGGGGCGGAGCGGGGCAGCACCACCGAGGCGCGGTCCAGCAGCCGGCAGCGCCCGTTCAGCACGTTGTCGTCGTACGAAAGGTAGGCGCCGCCGTCCCCGGGGTGTCCGGCGAAGGGGTGCAGGCCGTCGGTGAGCAGCTGGTGGACCAGGACGGCGAGGACGAAGTCGTCGGCCGCGCGGTCCGGCGGGGTGCCGGGCTGCGCGCCGATCCGCTCGGGGGCGGTGTAGCCGGGGGTGCCCATCCGGCCGGGGAACAGCTCGCCGGCGTCGGTGAACTGCCAGGAGTCGACGTCCGCGATGGCGACCCGGCCGTGCCCGTCGACCCACAGGTTGTCGGGTTTGAGGTCGCCCACCACGTAGCCCTCGGCGTGCAGGTCGGCGACCAGCTGGGCGAGGGAGCGGGCGGCGGCGAGGGCGGTCGCCCAGGTCGCCTGCGGCAGCGCGGCGCGCCGGGCCGCCGGGGCGAGCAGGTGGGCGAAGGGGTGGTGGTCCCGGCGCAGGTCGGCCATCAGGTAGCCGTCGACGGCCGCCTCCGGCGGGCCCTCGGTGCGAACGGCTGCCAGCGGCCAGGCGATCCGTACGGGAGTGTCGGCGAGCAGCCGGACGGTGCGCGGCTCGCGCCGCTGCCGGACCAGTCGGGCGATCCGGCGGCGGTAGGCGGCCGGGATCGGCGGGTCGGGGACGAGCTTGGCGACCAGCGGGCGCGCGTCATCGACGGCGTACACCACGCCTTCCGAGCCGTTGCCGATTCGCTCGGTGAGCCGCCAGGCACGCCCGGTGTCGGACACCACGGTGAGGACCATGCTCACCGCCCGTCCAGCACGGCGCACAGCACCGTCAGATCGTCGCCGGTACGGGCCGCCGCGGGGCCGGAGAGCAGCGCGCGCAGCGGCTCGGCGTCACCGCCGTTGGCGCGCAGGGTGGCGGCGAGCCCGCAGAAGAACCGCGTCGCGGGCACCGGGCCGGCCTCCGGGGGCAGCCCGTGGACGTCGGGGTGGTCCAGACTCAGGGCGGCGCAGCCGTCGGTGGCGATGACGACGCCGCTCAGCTCCGGCTCCCAGACCACGAAGGTGCGCACCCGCAGCGCGGCGCCGGGCGAGGAGAGGAACACCGGCCCGGGGCCGCCGGGGGTGGGCGGCGGCAGCACCAGGTGGCAGCGCTCGGCGGCCCCGGGCTCCCGGGTGAGGACGGTGCCGAAGCAGTCGCCGACCGACACGAAGGCGACCCAGGGCGGGCGCACCACGGCGGCGGCGACGGTGGCGGCCAGCGCCCCGACGTCGGCCACCTCCCCGGTGGTCGCGCCGAGCACGGCCTGCGCGGCGCCCAGGTACTCGGCGACCAGCCGAGCCCCGCCGGCCGCCGCCCACCCGGTCCAGGCTTCCGGGGCGTCCTCGGCAGCGGGCACTCCCTCGGCCAGCACCCGGCAGGCCGCGTCGACGGCGAGGTGGGCGCCCAGCGCGCTGCGCTCCCGGCTGCCCGCGCCGTCGGCCACGGCCAGCACCACCGCCTCGCCCAGGTCGGCGGCCTTGAAGGCGTCCTGGCATCCCCGCCCGGCCGCCAGGTGCCCGGTGCCCTGGACGACGGCGCCCGCGACGATCACCGGTGCTGCTCCTCTAGCCGCCGCATGCGTTCGAGCTTGTCGTTGTACTGCCGCACCTCACGGTGGATGTCCTCGGCGGTCCGGTCGGGCGTGATCCGGTCCGAACTCTGGAACAGCAGGTCCAGGATCTGCCCGAAGCTCAGCTCCTCCAGCATCAGCGCCGCCTTGGGGGCGAGCACCTGCAGCAGCTCCAGGTCGGCGCCGCGCACCCCGATCGCCTGCAGCACGAACTCGCCGCGCTCCTCGCCCAGGCGCACCCGGCGGGCGATGTCCGCGAGGGCGGCCGGCTCCATCCGGTTGCCCTGGGCGTCGCTCGGGGCGCCGTCGGTGAGCACCCACAGGAACGGCCGCCGCACCGGGACGTGCTGCTGCTGGAGCCTCCGGTAGCGGGCGCCGGCCAGCTCCAGGGCCGTCTCGACGGCGTCGGTCAGCCGGGTCAGTCCGGAAGCCGCCAGCCGGGGCGGGCGCATCCGGTCCACCGGCACGAACAGCCGCTCCGGCGCGGCCTGTTCGACCGGCACCAGCTCACCCCGGCCGACGTCGAAGACCCTCACCCACGAGTCGAAGGCGACCAGGCAGACCTCCACCCGGGCGCGCAGCCGCGGGGTCGTGCGCTCCCCGTCGAACCAGCGCGCCAGCGCGTCGTTGAGCGCGTCGATCCGGGGCTGCTCGGCCGGGCGGCCCATCGAGGCCGAGGTGTCGAGGAGCAGCACGACGGGCTGCCGCTCGTGGTAGCCCTCGGCGGGGCCGAAGTCGTACGTGCTGCTCATCCGCGCTCTGCCCCGTTCCGGCCGGCGGGGCGGGCGACCAGCCGACTGTTCGTCTCGTCGAGGCCGACGACGACCTCCGTTCCGCTCGGGGTCGCGGGAGCCTCCGGGAGCATCCGCAGCAAGACGCCCTCGACCAGGACGAAGGTGTCCGGCGCGGGCCAGGTCACGGTCCGCCCCTCCGCCCCGCGGGCCCACTCGTCCATCCCCTCAGCCATCCACGCCCCCGTGTGACCATCCGTCAACTAAAGCTTCCGGACGCGGCGTCCGGGAGGCGATCACCTTTCCATCGGACCGCCTGCGCGCGCAACCGCGATCACCCCCGTGGATCGCGGTGGCGTGCCCCCGTTCCTTGCTTGCGCGCCCTTCCATTGCACCGGATCAGCCGGTCGTCCGCCGGTCGCGTGCGGGGCGGATCCCGGCCGGAATGCGCTCCACGAGTGCCGCGGCCTCGGGCGTGCGCACCACGAAGTGCACGTCCCACAGCTCCCCGCTCGCCAACTCTGCCTCCACGGCGGCCCACACGGCGGCGAGGCCGGCCTCGTACGACAGGCCGCCGCGCCCCGAGCCGAGCAGCGGGAGACACACCGAGCGCAGCGGCGGGTCGAACCGCTCGCGTTCCTCGGCGAGCAGCGCGAACGCCCGGGAGACGGCCCGGGTGACATCGGAGGGCAGCACGTCGTAGTCGTTGGTCCCGGCCCGGGGGACGGCCACCGCCGCGTGGTAAATCCGGCGAACTCCCCGCTCCGCCAAGGCCCCTGCGCCGGTGGCCGCCACCGTGCCGGGCAGCACGGAACGCCCCGCCACCCCGCGTCCGGCCGCCCAGGCACGTAACTCCTCGTGCAGCGGGTCCGCCAGCACGTCACCGGTCACCCCGCGCCGAGCGGCCGCCCGGCGCAGCGAGGCGGCGATCGAGGACTTGTACGGCTCGGGCAGCGCGAAGTACACGTTCGAGGGAGAGACGACCACGTCCACCTCGCGCAGCAGGTCCACCGGGTGGACGTGCAGGGTGAGCGCCACCGGCCGCCCGCCGGCGGTGACGTGGACCGTCCGGTGGGTACCGGCGCTCGCCCTCGCGAGGGCGGGGCCCGGCTCCGCGGCGAGGCGCAGGATGTGCTCGGCGACCTGCTCCAGGACCATCACCTCGTGGTCCTTACGGAACCGCTCCACGCTCACCCCGTACACCCCGGCCGCCCGCGCCCGACGGTCGGAGGCCGGCCAGTCCCGGGTGCCCTGCGCCAGGCCCAGGGTGTACTCGGCGGCGGTGCGCAGCGTCCCGGCGTCCAGCCGGGAGACCGCCAACCGCAGCAGCGCCTCGACGGCCGCGCCGGGGGTCCGGGCGGCAGCGGCGACAGTGGCCTCGGCGGCTGACTCCAGGGCGGGCAGCGTGCGCCCGCGCAGGCGAACGAGCCCGGCCCGCCGGACTTCCTTGAGTTCCTGCACAAGTGACCCGGGATCAGGAACGGGTGATGCCATGCGCCCACGATGGCATCACCCGTCGAGCACGCACAAGTTGTGGTCGATCACCTCTGCGCGTGCGGCCCTGTTCACCACCCCACGGGCGTCGAGACCTCCGCTCGAAGGGGCTTGAGCAGTTCGTTGACCTGCTTGAGGCCCTCCGGGGAGCCGAGGTCGGTGATGCCCCGGTCCGGCACCACCTCCAACGGGCCGCCCTCACAGTGCTCGACGCGGTCGCGGTAGAGCATCAGGACGTCCTCGCGCCGGTTGCGCCGGGAGTCCCAGAGCAGGCCCTGTGCCTCCGGTGCCTGCGCCCGGATCTCGCTCGACCAGCGCCGTGACACGGCGTAGTTGCGCTCGTCGTCGAGGAGTGTCTCCTGGCAGACGGCGGCCAGGTCGGCGCCGGTTTGCAGGCGCACCAGTGTGAGGTCGCACCGGGAGCGCAGGCAGCTCAGCGAGCGCCCCTCGGCCACGGCGTAGAGGACCCCTCTCGTGCCGTTCCCGCCATAGGGCACGGAACGCAGCATGCTCTCGGCGAGGGCCGTGAGCGGTGTCGCCGCCAGGTAGAGATAGTGATACGGATCGAGCACAGTGCCCTCGAAACGGCCCCCACCGAAGTGGATGTCCGAGAGCTTGTCGTTGAACTGGTCGGGCGCATAGACGGACTTGTGCACCCGCCACAGCTCGGTGCCAGCCGGGATCGTGGTGAGGTTGGGCCGCAGCGTCGTCGTGGTCCTGGGGAAGAATCCGGTCGGGTCGAAGGGACGCTCGCTCATCATTCCCCCTCCACCAGTTGCGCAGCCGCCCCGACCAACTGGTGGTCGGGCAGGCGGCCGAGCAGCGAGGCGGGTGCGCCGCCGAGCCAGCTGTTGTCGCTGAGCCACCAACTCCCGGCGCCCCAGGGGTCGATCTCCGCGAGCAGCAGCCGGTTGACCTCCAGGACGACCCCGTACGGTGCGCCGCTGCCCACGGGGAACTGGAAGCGCGGGTAGCGCGCGCCTTCCGGGGAGCCCGGCACCCGGATCAGCTCGGGCGGCGGCGGGCCGCCGCAGCGGTCCTGGGCCTCCTGCGCCGAGAGAGCCAGCGCGTCGAGCAGCAGGTGGCCCGGCCTGGTCTCACCGGGGGGCGCCTGGTCGAACTCCGGCTCCGGCTCCGGCTCCGAAGCAGGCGTTGGCGCTGACAGCCAGGCCAGCAGCTCCCGGGCCACGTCCACGTCCGCCGGTACGGGCGGCGCGGCGACCAGCCGCGAGGATTCCAACGCGGCCCGCACCGGGTGGTCGAACGACAGCGGCCGCAGGGCCCTCCGGACGCCCTGGAGCGCGCTGCGCCGTCCCCGGTCGTCGTCCGCGGTCACGGCAGCGAGCGCCTCCAGTCGACTCAGCAGGACCGCGTACCCCTCCTCGCCGAGTTGTGCGCGGATGCTGTCCCGGTGTTCGCGGATCAGACCGAGCAGTCGCTCCGTCGCCCGCTCGCGGCCCTCGCCGGTACCGTCCTCATTCACGCATTCCTCCCTTCCTTCGGGTCGTTCGTGTCCCCGTGCCCGGACGGACCGGGGTGGCCCTGGTGGATGAAGGCGGCCCAGTACGCGATCCGGTCCAGGCCCGGGCGCCGCAGCTCGCAGATCAGCTCCTCGTGCAGCGAGCTCGGGGGCTGCCGGTTTGGGTCGAGCATCCACAGCTGGGCGGCCCGCAGTGCGTCGACGGGGCTGAGCCGGTCGACGTTCAGGTAATGGTGGAACACCGCCATGAGCAGCGCGGATGCACCGTCGGAGGCGGCCCACCGGGAGCCGACGACGTCCCGCGCACCGGCCGCGCAGAAGCCCGTGGTGAGGGTGAGCGCCTCGTCGTGGTCGCGGGTCGACAGGTCGGTCTGGCAGGCGCTCAGCACGACCAACGGGCCGTCGTCGTTGCCGTGTTGGGCATCGAGGCGGTCGAGCAGCCGGGTGACCGTGAGCCGGCCCGGGCGGGGATCCGGGGCATCGGAGCCCTCCAGGTGAAGGGCCGAGGCCATGGGGTTCGTTCCTGCCGAGCCGTGCGCGGCCAGGTGGAGCACCGAGACCCCGTCGGCGAGGTACCCGAGGACGGCCTCGGGCGTGCCCGGAGCCAGTTCGTCCTCGGCCAGGTCCGAGACCTCCCCACACACCCGGGCCTGCGGGTAGAAGGAGTCCCGCAGGGCCAACACCTCGACCTCGGCGTCCATCAAGGTCTGGCCCGGGTCGGCGAGCAGGACGGGCGCGGCCGCCGGCGGCCGGGGCGCGCGTCGCGCCGAGCGCAGGAACTGGCTGCCCGAAGCGGCGTAGCTCATCACCGCGGCCTGGCAGAGGTACTCGTGTGGAGGCTCGCCGGGGAAGCGGCCCGCGTGCCAGGGCACGATGCCGAGGCGCCCGCACGGCACGAGGACGATCCGCAGCGGCCGGCCCTCGGCCTCCAGCCGCTTGTCCAGGCCGGCCAGGACCGGGCCGAGCACCGCGCAGGCCCAGTCGCAGAGCGCGGCGAGCGCGTCCTCCCAGGCCTGCCGCAGGTCGGGGTGCTCCTCCTGGGTCTCGCGTACAAAAGCTTCGTGCGCTGCGGCGGCGTCCAGGTAGCTCTCCAGCGGGCCGCTCTCGGCCTGGGAGAGTTGCTCCAGGACGCCCATCCCGGCCCCGAGTTGCGGGCCCACCGCGATGACGATCCCGGGACCGATCTCGCCGCCGGGCACCAGGTACAGCAGCGCGTCCGCGCCGCTGTCCGCGAGCCCGTCCGAGAGTTCGCTCAGCGTGGGGGCGGCGAGCAGGCCGCCCTCCTCCCGGTAGCCGAGCGCCTGGAGCGCCCGGCGGCGCAGGGCGCTGGGCAGTTCGCCGGGGACTCCAC
This sequence comes from Kitasatospora sp. NPDC058190, assembly GCF_042883685.1. NCBI lineage: Bacteria > Bacillati > Actinomycetota > Actinomycetes > Kitasatosporales > Streptomycetaceae > Kitasatospora > Kitasatospora sp. NPDC058190. Next base: position 51,422 of record NZ_JBHVVI010000036.1, on the reverse strand, counting down.
CGGCGCGGCTCACGCCGTCCGCCGTCGCGGTGGCCGCTCGCCAGGCGTCGGCGATCTCGTGGTGCCCGCGCTGCTCCAGGAGTTCCGAGACGGCCGAGGAGGTGGACGCCGCGTGCAGCACCAGCGCGCGCCCCAACTCCAGTGCGGCCACCGCCTCGTGGAGCATCCCTTGGGAGCCGGCCCACAGCGCGGCCTGGACACCCCGGCTGGCCCCGGCCCGGGCGGCCACCAGCCCGTGCTCGGCACCGCTCTGCAGGAGGACGTCCGCGGCGAGCGCGGTCAGCGCCTCCTTCGCGGCGTCCAGCGCCCTGGTGTCCGACACGTCCTCGTTCTCGACCGCGCGCACCCGGTACGCCCCGGCCAACTGCCACAGTGCCTCGGCGGCGATCCGCGGGGCCCGGCCCTCGCGGATGCCCTCCCGGACCCGCTCCAGTTCCTCGATCAGGCGGTCGAGAACGCTCCGGTCGCGGGTCAGGCCGTATCGGAGGGCCAGTGCGAGCGCGGCGTTGTAGACCTCGTCCGTCGAGGCGTTCGGCGGCGGGGCCTCGTACTCCCGCACCGGCGTCGGCGGGGTGTCGGTGAGGGCGTCCCGCAGGAGGTCGAAGTCCGGGGCGGTGGGGATCGGGATCTCCGTGCCGAACGGCGCCCCGGTCTCCTTCACCGTGGACATCCCGCCTTCCATGACGGCCAGACCGTCCAGGAGCAACTCCCGATCCCAGACGACCATGCCGAGTTTGGCCCGCGCGGCACCGAGCGTCAGCTCGACCACTCCCCGGAAGAGGCCGTCCGGGACCTCCTCCGCCAGTTGCTCGGCCTCGGTCACCAGGCCGCGCGCCACCCCTGCGTCGTGCTCGGCGTCCCCGGTCTCCCCGACGTCCATGATCCGGTGGTACAGGTCCATCACCCGACCCAGGACGGCCGGGTCTCCGATGCCGGGCGGCAGGGAGCCCGCCATCTTCCCCAGGCTGTTCCGGATCGCCGCCATGTGTCGGCGGCCCTCCTCCCGGTCCTGGAGCGTGCCACCGACGCCGGCACCGACGTTGAGCAGCAGCGCCCGGAGCCCTTCCAGGTGGTGGGACTGGTCGAGGCCGGGAGGCTGGTGGTCCTGGACCTCGCTCAACCGGCCGAGCAGGTGGTTGAGCGCCCGGTGGGGGTCGGTACTGTTCAGCGCCTCGTCGAGGCCGTAGCTGGTGGCGCGGACGGCATCCAGGCCGGCGACGATGCGGCGAAGGGCGTCGGGATCGAGGACGGTCGCCGGGTCCGGAACAGGTCCGGGACTCGGATCCGGGACCGGATCCCTGGTCGGGTTGGGGGCAGCCGCCGTTCCGAACATCCTGTCCAGCAACTGACGCAGCTGGTCCGAGAAGGGATCTCCGTCCGGAATCATGCTCGCCAGGAGGTCGTGGATCCCGGCCGCGCTCGGAGCCGCGATCCCCTGCTGCATCCGGCCCAGAAATTCGCGGTGTTCCGGCGGCAGCGGGAGGTCCACGATCTCCTTGATCAGCTCGTGGAACTCCTGGGCGACACTCGTCATCCCGGCCGGTCCCACCCGCTGCATCCACTCCACGTAGGCCGAGAGGTCGGGTACCGACCCCAGCCCGGGCTGGGACTGCAGGGGCGAGATCAGGTCCGCGAGGAAGAACGCCGCCCACCTGCGGTGCTCGACGCTCACAGCCGCACCCAGCACCGTGGCAGGGTCCCGCACCTCCCGCAGCAGGGACTCCGCGCGCTCCCGGTCTGCCCGCAACCCGCCGGCGTTCCATCGCAGGGTCAGCGCGGCGCCCAACCACATGCTCGCCGCGCTGCGCAGCGCGGGATCGTGGTCCAACAGCGGAGCCAGCTGTTCGAGTTCGCCGATGGACGCGTCGCACTCCCGCCGCGATGGCGCCTCACCGCCCCGGAGAGCGGGAACCAACCGCCTGACCCGCTCCTCCGCGTCCGCGACCCAGGCACGCAGCCCCTGTACGCCGCCGTCCTCCACGTCGCCCACCGGCTCCCCGCCTCTCCGGATCCATGACTTCCCCCGTGACTACCCGCCACTATGCCGGGCGCTCGGCCCGACGGTGGCCGAATCCCACGACCGGCCTGCTCAACACCCGGAATCCGCCCGGGACACGCCCAGTTGGGCCCGCATCTCGTCCCGCACCCGGCGCAGCCCGGCCCACCGGGCGTCGATGCCCTGCCGCACGGCGGCCGGCGAGTCGCCGGCCCGGGGCGCGCCGGCGTCGAGGCGACGGACCATGCCGTAGAGCTCGCCCACGTCTCGGCTGAACGGGCCGGCGAGGTCCAGGACCTGCTCGGGCACCCGCAACTGCGCCTCGGCGTACACCTCGCGGTAATGGTCGCGCGCCTCGGCGAGCCGCTGCCGGGCCACCGGGAGGTCCGCGTCGCGGCCCAGTGCGTGCACCTGGTCGGTGAGGGCGGCCAGGTACTGCCGGGCCGCCGCGTTCAACGCGACGTAGCACGAACGCAGTTCGTGCTCCCGTCGATGTTGCTCCGCCACCTCCTCGGCGCGCTCCTGCTCGCGCCGCCTCCCGCCGTCCGCCGCGCGCTGCGTCAGCAGCGCGGACAGCAGTGTCCCGACGACGCCGACGACCGCGACGCCGAGCGCACTCGCGCCCCCGATGTCCAACTCGGACCTCCGTCCGCCGACTTCCCGGTAGGACCAGCGAAGCAGCGAGCTCCGCACAGGAGCAACGGCCGGCCCGGAGGTCGCCCGCGATTCGACCTGGCGCCGACCGGCTACGTGTCACCCAAGACGGCACGGTCGGGCCCCGGTGTCCGGGCCCGACCGTGGCGCGCTCCCTCGCCCCCGGGGGCGTGGGTCATGGCACGAGCGTGGGAACCGCAACGGACATACGGATCCGCGTTCCAGCTTCCCCCACACCTTGCTACTGCAACCCGTCACCAGAGAGTGCTCGGCACCGGGGGTGCTGCTTCAGGAGCGGCTCATGCTCATGGGTTGCTTGTCCTCAGGACCCATCCCATGTCGGCGAGGGTCTGGGAGATCGGGACGTACCACATCCCCCGCTCGGGACCAGGGCACTCAACGACGCCGCAGGCAAGCCCGTCGTCCACTTCGATGAGCGCAACCTTCTCCGGCCCGCGTCCCTGCCGGAGAACTACTACCCCTTCCCTGCAGGCAGGATGGTCTACCTGCCCGGCCTGGACCCGATCCCGACCGACACCCCGGCCTGGGCGAGCGGATACCGACTGGGAACAGAGCCTGAACAGGGGTCCCTGGTCATCAGCCAGACTCTCCGGAACAGCACACCACCGGCTGGCCGGGCCGCCAGCATCAAGGGCCACCCCGCGACCATCACGCAGCAGGGTTCTCCTGGCGCGCCCCGTTCACTGACATGGTCCGACGGGACCTACACCTTCATCGTCACCACCGGCGGCCCCCCACGGCTTTCGGACGAGGAACTCATCCACGTCGCGGAGAGCCTCGGGTAGCTGTTCCCCTACACCGGTCAGGACAGAGTGACCTCGTCGCGGCGGGTGGTCCGTGTGACTTCCACGGTGCTGGCCTCGCCCGGGTCGAGGGCTCACAGGAACGCGGCCGCGGCCGGGCCCGAATCCAACGCTTCGGTCACGACGACGCACGCGGTGCCTTCCCGCTCCGGGTTGGCGGTCGGGCGCATCAGCAGGAGTTCGGGGAACTGCCCAGCGGTGTGCCGCAGTTCGAAGGACCTGACGTGATCAGCAACGTCCTGGCCATCGAGCACCAGACTCGCGGTCGCGCCGGCCGCCCGGATCCGGATGACCTCGCCGCCACCCCTGGCGCGCCTCACCGAAACCGACAAGCAGCGCACCGAAGTCCGCCAGTGGCTGTGGCGGGTCGTCATCGCCGACGGCACCCACGCCCTCACCTCCGCCGGCCGCTGGAGCGATGCCTTGCGCCACATCGAGGAACATCGCGGCATCGGCCGGCGCATCCTCGACGGCCGCCGGACCGCCATCCTCGCCGCCACCACCGGTGACCTGGCCGGCGCCCTCACGCTTCCGGAGGACACCGAGCCGGGCGACCCCTGGGAGGACGCCGTCACCGCAGTGCTCACCGCGCTGTGCCGACCCGGTGAACGACACGCCGCCGACGCCGCCATCGGCCACTGTCTCATCTTCGAACCAAACAAGGGCCTGACCGTCTTCACCACCCGCCTCGCCCTGACCGCGCTCGATGCCGCCGACCCCGGCACGCCCGCGGCCCGAAACCTGCTCGGACACCTGACCAATCGAACGAGTGAATCCGGCGACGGCTACGCGCTGCGCGACCTCCTCACCCAGCACGGCGCCCGCGACCACCTCGAACCCGGCCGGGCGACCGCGCTCGAACAGGCTCTCGCCGCCTGCGCACTGGGTTCCACCACCATGCCAACGCCTGTTCACGACCGGCTGGAGGACGCTCTCGGCCGCGCCGCCAAGGTGCTCGAAAACTCCCCGTTCGACCCGGGCTCGCCCAGAGGTGACCCGCTTGAACGCCGGACTCGATCAGCGTCATCATCAGACACCCTTCGACCGCAAATCCGGCCCAACTCTGCATCTGGGCTGCCAACTTGAGCTTCCGCCGCCTGCCGCTTCGGTGGCTCCGCATACCGCGCGCTGTTCCTGCCTTGAGGAGCTGTGGCGAGAACCCTCGACTTGATGATCAGCGAGACGTGCAAGGAGGCAAACGCTTGAGCTCCAAGATCAAAGGCGTCGGCCCCTACACCGCGGACATCATCGCCTCCCGTGCCTCCCGCAATCCGTCCGCCGTCGGCCTGGACGTATGGAACACCAAGCTCCTCGCCCGCCGACTCCTCCACAAGGACAACGCCACCCAGGAAGAGGTCCACCACCACCTGAGCGAACTCTTGCACCTCCGCCCTCTACCTCGTCGAACACGAGTACCTGGCCACCCCAGTCGCCCCGCTCCTAGACCCCGACCCCCTGGACACGTGGAACCACGCCCTCGAAGACCCAACCGCCTGAGCCCACCACGCCCACCGATAGCCGTACCCGTCCTCGTCCCCCGGTTCTGAAGGAGCCCCGCTTGCCGCCGTCCGCCGCCACCATCGCCGCCGTCACCCGCGCCTACCTGGCCCGCCACCCCACCGAACGCGCCAAGCTCGAACCGCTGCTCGCCATGCTGGCCTCCGAGCCTGCGCCGACCAGCCGCACGACGCTGCCCGCACACATCACCTGCAGCGCCGTCGTCATCAACCGCGAACAGCAGGTCCTGCACATCCACCACAAGGTCACCGGGCTGACGCTCTGCCCCGGCGGCCACGGCGAGGAATCCGACACCAGCCTGCTGGCCACCGCAATGCGGGAAGTCACCGAGGAGGCCGGCATCCCGCCCGAGGCGCTGTGCCTGGTCCCACAGCTCCTCGCCCAGCCCGTCGACATCGACCTGAACGACATCGACCCGAACCCCGACAAGGGCGAACGCACCCACCAGCACTACGACTTCCGGTTCGCCTTCTACCTCGCCGACGCGGCAACACCCGAAACGGCGCTCCATGCGGAGGAGGTCACCGGCTGCGAGTGGCGCCCCTTCGAGCAGGTCACCTCCCCGTCGCTGCGCGCCAAGCTGAGCCCCGCGGGCCTGGACGGGCGGCCGGAACCGGTGAACGCCTCCGTGCTGATCCACGACGGCAACGGCCGCTACCTCCTGCACCTGCGCGATGCGTTCGACCACATCTGGGCCCCGGGTGAGTTCAGTCTGCTCGGCGGTGGCCGCGAGCCACAGGACCGCACGCTGGAGGACACGCTGCGGGGCGAGCTCACCGAGGAGGCCCCCGGTCTCGAACTGGGTGCACTGGAGCCACTCGTCGTGGAGCAGGTCATCGGCGCCGACGGTCTGTGTGTGCCCGTCCAGGTCTACACCGCCCGCTGGGCCGGCGACCCGGATGCGGTGGGCCTGACCGAGGGCGTCCTGCTGCGCTGGTTCACCCCGGACATGCTGCACCGGTTGCGGCTGCGCACTTCGACGCGCGACCTGCTGCTCGCCCACGCCGCGCAGACCCGGGACAGTGCGGCCGTCCGACCACCCGCACCGCGCCCACCTCACCGACCGGCCGCGACCGCCGGGGCAGGCCTGCGGCGGGCGGTACCGTCGGACGCGGGTGAGCTGACCCGGCTGCGCCTGGTCATGCTCGCTTCCGCCGGCACTGTTCCCGAGCGGGAGTGGTCGGGCGAGTGCGAGCGGTGGTTCGCCGACCGGCTCGCCGGTGACGAGCGGTTCGCCGCGTTCGTCATCGACGACGGCACCCGCCTGCTGTCCTGCGCGGTGGCTCAGTGCACCGACCACATGCCCAGGCCCGGTCAAGGACCGTACGTCGGGCACATCGCCTCCGTCGCGACCGACCCCGCCCACCGCCGCCAGGGCCACGCCCGGCGGGTCGTCGCGGCCGTGCACGACTGGCTGACCGCCCACGGCTGCGGACAGATCAATCTCACCGCGTCCCCGGACGCCGAGGAGCTGTACCGCTCGCTCGGCTACCGGGACCCCGCCGGCCCGACCCCGCTGACCTGGAGCGCCCGATGACCGACCAGCCACCGTTCGACCTGCTCGCCGAAGCCCGGGCCGCCGGCGCGCAGCGCCTGGCCACCGCGGTCCTGCTCGTCAACCACCGGGCCGAGGTTCTGCTGGTGCGCCGGGCGGCCACCGCGCTGCTGGGCGGGCTGTGGGAGTTGCCCGGTGGCGGCATCGAGGAGGGCGAGAGCCCCCTGGTGGCCGCGCGGCGCGAACTGGCCGAGGAGACCGGCATCGCCGGGGCGCGGGTCACGGCCTACCTCGGCTACAGCGACTACGACAACATCCGCGGCCGGCGGGTGCGCGAGTTCGCCTTCGCCGCCACCCTCGACCACCCGCAGGACATCGTCCTCAGTGCCGAGCACGATGCGCACCGGTGGGTGCTGCCCGCCGACCTTCCCGACCGGCTCGCCGAGCACGAGCGGGACCTGATCGGCCGGCATGCCGCCCAGCCCAAGCCCTGCCCCGGCTACCTCCCCCTGCCCGCCTACCTGGCCGGCATCCCCGCCGCCACGATGTGGGCCGACCTCTTCCTCACCACCGCCGAGGGCAAGGTGGTCCTGCTGCGCTCCACCAACCCCGCCAAGGGACTTCAATTTCCTGGCGGGGACGCCGACTTCACCGACCCGAACCCACTGCACACCGCGGTGCGCGAGACTTTCGAGGAGACCGGCCTTCGGTACTCGCCGGACCCGGAACTGCTGCCGCTGGTGGCCACCGTCGTCGAGGGGCCCCGGGCCGGTTGGCCGACGAAGATCGGGTTCATTCACGCGGCGCCGGCGCTCACGGCCGCGCAGCTCGCCGCGATCCGGCTCGACCCGCGCGAGCACGACGAGGTCGTCACTCTCTCCGAGGCGCAGCTCACGGACGGGACCGGAGCCCACGACCACGCCCTGACGCGCGCCGTGCTGGACGCGGTGCGCAGCGGTGTCCCGGCCCACATCGTGCGTTCCTGACCACCGCCACACCGCTGAGGGGAGACCTGGGTGAGCGCTACGCCGAGAAGCACAGCACCTGACCTGTGTGCCGTCGAGGGGCCGCCCGCGCCCGCGGACGCCACCACCGTCGACCCAGTACCCAGCGGTTTCGCGCTCGCTTTGGCCGCGGAGCCCGGGGTCCACGACCCGGCGGTCGTCGCGGCGATGGCCGCCGTGCCGCGCCACCACCTCATCCCGCGTGCCTACCTACCGCTGGGCGAGGAGCGGCCGACGGAGCGCTGGCGGCTGCTGGACGCCGACGGGGACCGGGCCGCGTACCGGGCGCTCGTCCACTCCATGGATCAGGTGGTCGTCCAACTCGCCGACCAGCCGGCCGCCGAGCACACGGTTGGCGGCGTCTACACCGGCCGGCCCCGCGCCCAGAGCTCCGGCGCCGGGCTCCTTGCCCGCACCCTGCAGGACCTGAAGGTCTCCGCAGGCGACCGGTTCCTCGAACTGGGGGCGTGCACGGGCTACCTGTCCGCGGCCGCCCACCGCCTGACCGGGCGCCAGGTCACCGGCGTCGAGTGCGACCGCGACCTGGTGCGCCAGGCCACGCCCAGGCTCCGGGAGATCGGCGCCGACGTGCGGCTGCTGGCCCGCGACGCACTGCGCGGCCTGCCCGACGGCACCTGGGACAAGATCGCCGCCGGTTTCGCCGTGCCCGCCGTCCCGGCCGGCTGGCTGCGCCGTCTGGCGCCGGGCGGTCTGCTGCGCACGACCATCAACCCCGGCGCGCCCGGCTGGCACGCCACCGCCCTCGTCGAACATGACAGGGGCGGTGCTTTCTCGGGCACGCTGACCGCCGACCTGTGGGGGCACGTCCCGGCCCGAGGCTCCGGCTGGCTGCCGGTACCCGGGCAATGCTCAGTCGGCGTCGCCACGCGCACGGCCGTCCTGGCGCCGCCCCCGCACACCGAGCGCGGCTTCTGGGTCGCGGTCGGCCACCTGCTGCCCGGGGTGCGCCGCTTCTGGAGCCCGGCCGGAGGTGAGGATGTGGTGCTCGTGGGCACCGACGGGTCGCGCGCCCACATCGCCCCGGACGGCGCCACCGTCACCGAGTGGGGCCCGCGCGCCCTGTGGCAACTCGCCGAGGACGTCCACGAGCGCTGGGCCGCTGCCGGCCGGCCGGACGCCTACCGGTTGGAGCTGACCGACCAGGAGCAGCGCGTCATCGGCGGCCCGGGCCTGAACTGGGTGCTGCCGCTGTGATCGTGGCCTCGCCGGCGCACCGCGGGTGTTCCGTGATCGCCTCGCCGCCGAGCCGGTGTGACGCGGCCGGAGGAGGCCGGTGTGCCCGGCCGCCGCCCGGGTCGGCGGGTGCCCCGCTGTCTTGCCCGTGCCCTTCGACGAGTTCTGGAGCGCCCAGTGATCTGGCCACGCCGCAAGCCCCGACCCGACATCCAGCCCTCGGCCAGCGAACTCCGCTTGTTCGGGGCCAGGTTCGGCTACGACTTCGGGTTCACCCGGCACGAGAGCGCCGCCGCTGACGCCACGCTGCGCCGCGTCGCCCGGCAGATCCCGGCCATGCTGGTCCTTGCCTGGCGTCTGGCCTGGCGGGCCGACCGGCGGGCCCTGGTCGGCGTGGTGTGCGCCGAGGTCGGCCGCGCAGCCTTCGCCGCGGTTGCGCTGGTGGCGACCAACCGGGTGCTGGCCGAGCTGCTGGCCGGCGCTACCGTCACGCGGAGTCTGCACCGCGCGCTGGTTCCGCTGCTGGTCGCGGGTGCGGCGACCGGCGCGGCGAGTTGGCTGTCGTCGGCCTCCACGTGGGCGGCGGCGGTCCTGGAGCCCCAGGTCGAGCGGATCACCACCCTGACGCTGCTGCGGCACGCCGACTCGGTCGAGCTCGCCGCCCTGGAGGACGCGGAGTTCGCGCGGACCCTGGAGAGTGCGCGGTTCGGTGCGGACTCGGTGCGGCGCCTGATCAGCGAGGCCGTTTCCGTGCTGGGTGCCGTGCTGACCATGACGGCGACCGCCGGGGTGATCCTGTCCCTGAACGTGGCACTGCTGCCGATGCTGGTGCTGATCGCGCTGCCCCGGGCCTGGGGTGCGGTGCGCACCGCCCGGCGCCGGCACGCCTCGGTGATGGCCTGGCTCCAGCACGCCCGCGCCTCCAACTTGATCTGTCAGCAGGTCACCGCCCCGCAGAACGCAGCCGAGTTGCGGGTGCACGGGGTGGGCCGGTGGCTGCTGGAGTGCTACGAGGAGATGGCGCGCACCTCCGAGCGGGAGCGTCGGCGTCTGGCCGGGGCCGCGGCCGCGACCTCGGCCGGCGCCTCCGCGGCGTCCGGCGCCGCCTCGCTGGCCACCTTCGCGCTCCTGGGCTGGCTCGTGCTCTCCCACCGGCTGCCGATGGCCGGCGCGGTCACCGTCATCGTCGGCATCCGCAGCGGTGCGGCGACCGTTGGAACGCTGCTGACCGGCGTGAACCGCATGTTCGAGGAGTCGCTGTACGTACGGGACCTCGAGCGGCTCGGTACGGCCGCCGGCGAGCGGGCCATCCCCGCCGGGGGTGCGGACCTGCCGCAGCGGCCCGCCGAGATCCGCCTGGAGAAGGTGACGTTCACCTACCCCGGTCGCACCTCACCGTCTCTGAGCAGCGTGTCCCTGGTCATCCCACGCGGCAAGGTCGTGGCCCTGGTCGGCGTCAACGGCGCCGGCAAGAGCACCCTCGCCAAGCTCCTCGTCGGCCTCTACCAGCCCGACGAGGGCCGGATCCTGTGGGACGACGTGGACACCCGCACCGCCGACCGCCGCCAGCTGTTCGCCTCCTGCGTCCTGTTCGCCCAGGACTTCGTCCGCTGGCCCTTCACCATCCGGGCCAACACCACGGCCGGGCGCCCCGAACACGCCGAGGACGGCCAGGCCCTCCAGGGCGCGGCCGACTTCGCCGGTCTCGAACCCCTGCTGAGAGCAGCCGAACGGCTGGGACACCATGGCGGCCAAGGGCTTCACCGGCGGCGTCGAGCTGTCCGGCGGCCAGTGGCAGAGGATCGGAACCGCCCGCTCGGCCTTCCGGTTCTCCACCATCGGCCCCGGCGCGAGGCCCCCGCACCTGGTGATCGCCGACGAGCCGACCTCCGCGCTCGACCCGGCCGCCGAGATCGCCGCATTCGACCGCATCCGCTCACTGGCCGCACGCGGCATGACGGTGGTCCTGATCACCCACCGCCTGGCCGCCAGCGCCGCCGCCGACCTGATCTACGTCCTCGACGGCGGCGAGCTCGTCGAACAGGGTACCCACGACCAGCTCATGGGCAACGAGCCGGACCCGGACCGGCCCGGGCGCGGCAGCTACCGCACCGCCTACCTGCTCCAGGCCCGCCAGTACGGCAACACCCCGCTGCCTGGACAGCGCCACCCCCGTACCCCCGACCGGGCCTGACCGCCCGACAGGGTCGGCCGGCCGACAACGATGCCCGGCCCGCCCAGCCCGACCACTCGTCCTGACCGTCCCCTCCCGCTGCTCACCACCGCCCGCCACCCCGAAGGAGTCCGTCCTTGAGCCTGCCCACCGTCACCCGTCAGCCGGCCGTTCCGAAGCCGTGGCAGCACCACAGCCGCGCCACCCTGCTGGACACCGGCTCGTACCTGATCCATCGCGACACGGTGACCCAGCCCGACGGCACCGAAGGGGCCATCGAATTCCACCAGGCCCGGGTCGACGGGGCTCTGACGATCGCCCTGGACAACCAGGGCCGCATCGCCATGGTCCGCTACCGCAGCTACGTCCACGGCGAGGTCCTCACCCCGCCGGGCGGCAGCCTCGACCCGGGCGAGGACCCGCTCGACGCCGCGCGGCGCGAACTCAAGGAGGAGGCGGGCATCACGGCCACCACTTGGAGCAGGCTCGGCGAGATCGCCCTGATGACCAAGTCCACGGCCAGGCTCCACATGTTCATCGCCCGGGATCTGACGCTCGGCGAGCAGGAGCTGACCGGCGCCGAGACGGGCATGACCGTGGAGTGGTGGGCGCTGCAGGAGGCGGTGGCCGCCGCGATGGACGGCACGCTCCTGCTCTCCGGCGCCGCGGTGTCGGTCCTGATGGCCGCCAACACCATCCACTCCAAGGGGCGCGCGTGAACGCCTTCTCTCCGGCCGACGCCCCCGCCCTGCTGCACGCCTGGTCGATCCCGCAGCGCGAGTACGCCCGCCAGGAGGAGCGTCGCGGCCGCCGTCACGCATACACCCGGCTCGATCCGGCCTGCACCGCGCTGGTGGTGATCGACATGGTGCCGTTCTTCGACGGGCCGTACGCGCGCGGGGTGATCCCGCAGATCCAGGACCTGGCGGGCGCTCTGCGGGAGGCCAGCGGCCTGGTGGCCTGGGTGCTGCCGGGACCCGGTGGGCCGAGTGCGGCCCGCGAAGAGTTCTACGGCCCCGAGACCGCGGAGCTGTACCGAACCTCCGGCGGCAGCGGCCCGCTCGCCGGGCGCCTGTGGCCGCAGTTCGCCGTGGACGAAGGCCGCGACCTGCTTGTGGAGAAGGCTGCGGCCAGCGCGTTCTTCCCCGGCTTCTGCCCGCTGCCCGACCTGCTGGCCGAGCGTGGCATCGACACCGTGGTGGTGTGCGGGGTCGTCACCGACGTGTGCGTGGCCGGGTCGGCACGCGACGCCTTCACCCTGGGCCTGCGGGTGATCGTGGTAGCCGACGGCACGGCCGCCGGAAGCGACGAGGTCCACAACGCCACCTTGCGGACCCTCTACCGCTCCTTCGCCGACGTGCGCCCCACCACGGAGGTCCTCGACCTGATCCGGGCCGGCCGGTGACCCCGCCCCCGGCCCGCGGCGCGCACACCGATGCCGACAGCCGACCGGATCGCCCGGCCACGCTCTGGCGGCAGCCGATCGCCGAGATCGACGAGCTGACCGGCCCCACCCCGCCGTACATCAAGCACTACCTCCAGCTGATCGGAGACTGACGAGTGGACCTCAGCGAGATCACCAGGCGGGCCATGCGCGTCCACGGCCGCTACGACGAGCTCAACCTGGCCGAGCGCGGCCGCACCTGGTCGCGGCACGACTTCGTGCTCGGCTTCGTCGGCGACGTCGGCGACCTCGCCAAGCTCACCCAGGCCGCCGACGGCGTCCGGCCGGCTCCCCCTGGGCGCGGCCTCGGACACGAGCTGGCGGACTGCCTGTGGTCCGTCGTCGTGATCGCCGAGCTCTACGGCATCGACCTCGAAGCAGAATTCACCACCACCATGCGGCAGTTGGAGGATTCCATCACTCGCGAACCAGAGAAGGGGGCGACGCGGTGAAGCGGGTCGAGTTCGACGAGCAGGCGTACGCACAGCGGTCCCAGGCCGGGCCGTGCTTCATCTGCCGCATGCTGGCCGGTGACCCGGAATTCCGGCACGAGATCATCTACCGCGACGAGCACCACGTGGTGTTCCTGGACCGGTACCCGACCCTGCTCGGCAAGCTGCTGGTCGCCCCTGTCCGACACCGGGAGGACGTGGTCGGCGACTTCACCGACGAGGAGTCCGCCGAGCTCTGGCAGGTCGTCCACCGCGCCGGGGCGGCCCTCAAGCGGGTCGTGCCGACCGAGCGTATCCACATCCAGAGCCTCGGCTCGAAGAGCGGCAACAGCCACGTCCACATTCACGTGGCCGCGCTCCCGCCCGGCGTGCCGTACGAGGAACAACAGACGGCCGCCCTGCTGTGGGAGAGCGCCGGGCTGCTCGAGGTGCCGGCCGAGGAGACCGCCCGGATCGCCGGGCAGTTGCGGGCCGCGCTCTCGCCAGGAGAAGAGCACCCCGCAGAACTCCTCGGCGACAAGACCGCCCCAGTGCCCACGGGCCAGTCCGCGCCCACACCGCCGCGCCACCAGGAACCCGTCGACGTCCACCTCATCCTGCGCCGGGACGGCGCCGCCGGCCCCGAGGTGTTGCTCTCCCGCCGCGCCGGACAGGTCTACGCATCAGGCCTTCTGCACCTGCCCAGCGGGCACCACGACGGACCGCACGAGGACGTCGTTCAGGCACTGATCCGCGAAGCGAAAGAGGAGACCGGCGTCGGCATCGAGCCCGCCGACGTCCGCCACGCCGTCACCGTGCACCACCGAAACCCGGCCGGCGGCGCCCGGATCGGGGTCTTCTTCGAAGTCCGGCACTGGCACGGCGAACCCCGCATCATGGAGCCGGCCGTGTGCGACGCGATGGGCTGGTACCCGCTCGCCGACCTGCCGTCCCCGATGGTGGCCTACTGCCGGGCCGGACTGGACGCCTACCAGGCCGGCCGCCCGTTCGCCGTCCACTTCCAGCAGCCCGGCGACCCGATCGCCTTCGACCCCGCGGCGGACCGCCTTCGCCCGGTGCTCTCCGCCGGCGCGGCGTCAGGCGGGCCCGAGGCGAAGGTGCGGGAGTTCACCGAGCAGGCGGTCGGGCGCGTCAGCGCCTGGACGGACGCCTCCTGGGCCCGGGCGGGAAGCCGCGTGTGGCATGCCCGCGACGCCGAGGACGGCGAGTGGTTCGTGAAGGTCCACCAGGGAGACCGCTTCCACGGCCGGGAGGTGACCGCCTACCGAACCTGGGTGCCGGCTCTGGGTCCGGCCGCGCCCCGTCTGGTGGCCACCGACCCGACGCTTAGGGTCGTCGTCATCACCGCGGTACCCGGCCGTTCCCTGCACGGTGCCGTCCACCCGCCCGAGGAGCAGCGGCGGATCTTCCACCGGATCGGGGCGCTCGCGGCTGCGATCCACCACAGCGCTCCCGCGCGACCGGGTGACGGGGCGCCGACAGCGCTCGGGAAGCTGGAGCGGCACCTGGTCGGCGCCCGCGACCACCTCGTGCCCGGCGACGAGGACTACATCCGCGCCATGGCCAAAAGGGCCGAGCAGCTCCCCGCCCTCGACCTGGTGCCCACCCACGGCGACTTCCAGCTCCGCAACCTCCGGTGGGACCAGGCCACCGGCAGCCTGCATGTGATCGACTTCGAGCGCGCCGAACCGGGCCCCGCCGTACGGGACTTCGTGCGCCTTTCCGACGCCTGGGCCGACCGACCGGACCTCTACGAGGCTGTGATGGCCGGATACGGCAGGCAGCCCTCGGCGGCCGAGGAGGAGCACCTCGCCGTCCACCGAGTCCTCGACGCCGTCTCCGGCATCCAGTACGGCGCCGCCAACGGCGACCCCGAGCTCGTCGAACGAGGCCATCGCACCCTGGCCCAGCTGCGCGCCACCAACCGCCCGTGACCACCCACACCACCAACCCACCAGAGGAGCAGCACATGGCGTATGCCCTTGAGGAATGGGAGCACCACTACGCCGACGGCCAGGGGTTTCGGCCGCTGGGCGACAGCGAGCGGGCGCTGCTCGCCGAGCACACCCCCGCGCCCGAGGGCGGCGGGCGGGCGCTCGACGTCGGCTGCGGCACCGGGGAGTTGGTCGCCCATCTCGTGGGCCTTGGCTACAGGGTGGACGCCGTGGACTTCGCCGCCAGCGCGCTGGAGCGGGCCCGGGCTGAGCACGGCCACGTCGAAGGGGTGCGGTGGCTGCGGCTGGACATCGAGCGCGACGACCCGGCGCAGCTGAGCGAAGACGGCTACGACCTCATCACGTTGCGTCTGATGTACCCGTTCCTGGGCGACCGGACCCGGGTTCTGCACGCCCTCGGGGAACGGCTGCGTCCCGGCGGCGCGCTCGTGGTGATCACGCCTACGGTCGAGCACACCCCGGCCGACAAGCGGGCGATCGCCCTCGACGAGGAGGAGATCAGCCTGCTCATCACGGGGTGGGAAGAGACGCGGCGGTTGGCGGCGGACGACCTCGCGGTCCTCGTCCTGCACGGCCCCTGCCACACCGACACCAGGGCCGTCGAGAAGTGCCCTCCCACCGGCCACGCCCTCACCGGAGCCGTGGTGGTCGTCACCGACGATGCCGGCCGGGTCCTGCTGGGCCGCTCCCGCCGGAACATGTGGGAACTACCCGCCGGGAAGACCAGCGGCTCGGAGAGCTTCGAGGAAGCGGCGGTGCGGGAACTCACCGAGGAGACCGGACTGACCGCCACCGCCGCCGACGCCACCGTGGTGACCATGCTCACCGACGACAGCCACGGCGTCCCCCGGCTCAGCGCCGTCGTCCGCGTCAGCGCCTGGACCGGGCCCCTGGCGAACCCGGAAGAGCAGCTCTTCGACCGGTGGGAGTGGCACGACCTCCACGCCCTGGCCTGCCTCGGCAATATGTTCGCTCCGGCCGCGCAGGCCCTGAACGCGATCTGGCCCGGCGTCATCCCCAACCTCCCGCTGATCCACGCCCACCCGACCATCGCCGAACAACCGCCTGTGCCCGGGGAGTCCGCCGAGGCGGTCCGGCTGCGCCAGCGGATGGCCGACGCCGTCATCGCGGCCGGCTGGGCGCCCTCCGCCTCCGTCCAGGGCGCGCTGCGCACGGTGCCCCGCCACCGGTTCGCACCGGAGAAGGACCTCGCGACCGCCTACGACGACGACCTGGCCGTCGTCACCCGCTGGGACGAGAGCGGGCGGGCGACCAGCTCGGTGTCCGCGGCGTGGTTGCAGGCCGACATGATCGAGAAGCTCCGGCTGGAACCCGGCGCGGCCGTACTCGAAGTCGGGTCCGGAGGCTACAACGCGGAGCTGATCGCGCACGTCGTCGGCGAGGGCGGGCAGGTGGTCACCGTCGACATCGACCCGTACGTCGTGCACCGCACCCGGCGGTTCACCGCGGAGGCCGGCAGCGGGCGTGTCCTGGCCCTGCAGGGTGACGGAGCGCTCGGCGCACCCGCGCGGCATGTGCCCCGCGGCGGGTTCGACGGATGCGTGATCACCCACAACGTCTGGGACATCGCCCCCGCCTGGCCGCAGCAACTCGTCGAAGGCGCAACGCTGGTGGTTCCGCTGGAGGTTCACGGCTACACCCGGGCGATCGCGTTCGAGCGCCGCGGTGACGTACTGCACGCGACGGGCTGGACGTACTGCGGGTTCGTTCGCGACCTCGGCCAGAACGGCCGCACCACCCCGGTCGTCGACCTGGCCGACGGTGAGCTGCGGCTGCGCTTCGAGGACGGCCCGGCCGGTGACACCACAGGGCTCGAGGAGGCGCTGCGCGGCCCGCGGCACGAGGTGCGCACCGGCGTGACCGTCGCCGGCGGGGAGTCCTTCGAGACGCTGCAGCTCTACCTGGCCACCACGCTGCCCGGCTTCTGCCGCCTCGCCGGCGACCAGGACAAGGACACCGGGATCACCGCCTTCACCCGCAGCGACAACGCACCCGCCTTGCTCGGCGACGGCTGCCTGGCCTACCTCACCTACACCTGGGTGCGGGACAGCGCGACGGCGGCCGAGCGCCGGGCAGAGTTCGTCGTCCACGCCTTCGGTGAGCAGGGCCCGGCCCTCGCCGAGCAGCTCGCCGACGCCGTCCGTCTCTGGGACCGGCACGTGCGCGGCCACGGCTACCCCCAGCTGACCGTTCACCCTGTCACGACCCCGGACTGCGACCTCCCGGCCGGCCACGTCCTGGAGAAGCGGTTCAGCCGCCTGGTGTTCCCATGGCGTGGACCTGACGCTTCCCTGCCCTTGGCGGCCGGCGAGCTGGTCACGCGGAGCGCCGGATGACCGGCGACCAGCACCCCACGCCGCCGCTCGTCGGCACGAACCCAGCAGGACAGGAGAACCGGGTGACGCGCCCGATCGTCGACGTCGTCCTGCTGACCATGAACGACCGCCCCGAGGAGGAGCGCGCCTCGCAAGCCACGCCCCTCGCCCAGCGCGGTGTCGACGTGCGGATCTGCGTCGTCGGCAACGGCTGCACATCGGACGTCGTCCCGGCGGGCGCCCTGACCGTCGTCCTGGCCGAGAACCTCGGCATCCCCGGCGGCCGCATCGAAGGAGCCCACGCCCTCGCCGAGCTCGACCCGCCCGCCGACTACCTGTTCTTCCTGGACAACGACGCCTCCTTCCCCCAGCCGGACGTTCTCGCCCGACTCGTCACCGAGGCCGGGCAGCACCCCGAAGCCGCCTACGTGCAACCGCGCCTGACCGGCCCGGACGACACCACCACCCCGCGGCGCTGGGTACCCCGGCTGCGCGTCGGAGACCCGGGCCGCCCCGGCACCATCACCAGCATGACCGAGGGCGTCGTCCTCATCCGCCGCGACGTCTTCGACCAGGTCGGCGGGTGGCGCGAGGGCTTGTTCCTGTACCACGAGGGCTTCGACCTCAGCTGGAGAATCTGGGACCGGGGGTTCGGCGAAACGCCTCCGGCCCTGGTCCGGGGCTGGCTACGGTCCGGCTCGTGCCGGTGGAATTTCTGAGTGATGAGCAGGCCGAGGCGTACGGAACGTTCGCCGAGGAGCCGACGAGGCCCGAGCTGGAGCGGTTCTTCTTCCTGGACGATGTGGACCGGGACCTGATCGCCCTGCGGCGGACGGAGCATCACCGGCTCGGGTTCGCGCTCCAGATGTGCACGGTGCGGTACGTCGGCCTGTTCCTGGAGGACCCGCTCGCGGTGCCGTGGCCGGTGATCGAGCACCTGGCCGTGCAGCTCGGCAGTGCGGTGATCCGTTCCAGCAACTCAGGATCCATGCACCGGATCGCAGAAGGCCGTCCAGCCGCAGCGAGCAAGAACCGGGGAGCTGACGAGGTTCAGGCCGTGTTCAACGGGTCTGACGTTTGACCAAGGGCGCCCCGTCGCGCTGTGCCTCGCTCCCACATGCTGCGCGCCACTGGTTCCAGCGCCCGGCCCTGGCTGGTCAGAATGTAGCGGACACACGGAGGCCGGCCCGGGGTGCGGTGACGCTCGATGACGCCCGCACTGGTCAACTGGGTCCGCCTGTCCGAGAGAGCGGGCAGGGCGGCGGACAGTTCGGAGTATGTGGTCTGACCGCGGCGTAGGAACTCGCGGACTACCAGCGGCGCACCGACCACCCAGCGCGGCGAGTGTGATGTCAACAGGGCACCGCGGTTCGTGGCCAGGCGGAACGAGGGCGCTGTCCGGGCAGTCCGCCAGCGGGCCGTCCTGATCACCCGTCGGTGCGTGTCCAACGGTTTGGTGCGTCACGAAAACCGTGAGCCGTCGGTCGGCCGATGGGCGGGGCGGATCAGTTGCGCGTGCCGGCCGGTGGGCCGACGACGGTGGTGAGCTGGAGTTTGGTCTCGTCCTCACTGCCCGGCGCGGCGGTCATGATGACAATCTTGAGCTCCGTGTCGCCGTCGGTCAGGACATCGCAGTCCACCGTGACCGGGCCCACCGACGGGTGATCGACCCTCTTGTGGACCTCGCGGTTCGCGGTCACCTCTCCCGTCGCCCACAGCTCGGCGAACCTCTCGTTGCCTGCGTTCAGGTCGCGGACCAGCGCGGCCAGGCGGCTGTCCCGGGGGAAGCGGCCGGTGGCGCGGCGCAGATCGGAGACGAGGGCGGCGTCGGCGGTGTCGGGGTCCGTCTCGGTGACCGGCCACAGCGCGAGGGGGGTGTGATCGACGTCCACCGGGAACCTGTCGCGGGCGAAGTTGCGCATCCGCGGCGGCGAGGCCAAGGGGTCTCCCAGCAGGGCGGCCCACCCGTGGTTCCACCACACCAGTTGCCAGTCCGCCGCGAACACGGCCACCGGTACGTCTCCGAGGCGGACGAGCACCCGTTGCATACCGGGCGGGAGATGGTCGCAGATCGTGCCGTCCGCCGGCGGCACGATCTGGGCCAGCCGGTAGAGGTGGTCCCGCTCGGCGGTGGACAGTTGGAGAGCGCGCGCCAGGGACGCCACCACCGACGCCGAGGGTGTCGTGGCCCGCCCCTGCTCCAGGCGCACGACGTAGTCGACCGACACTCCGGCCAGGTCGGCCAGTTCCTCGCGCCGCAGCCCGACAGCCCGGCGCTTGCGGACGACCGGCAGCCCAGCGGCTGACGGGGGCAGCCGGTTCCGCCACGTGCGGATCATCGCGCCCAGTCCAGCTCCGGGGGGTGTCGTCGTCATGCTCTCCATCCTCCCGCGTCCCTGATCACATGCGGGGGCGCGAGGGTGGTACTGGTCTTCCCACCGTCGAAGCGTCCCTGGTCCGGCTCCCTCGTCAAGGCAACTATCGAAGGCATGACGATCACTTTCATCACCGGAGCCAACAAGGGCATCGGCCGCGAGACCGCCCGCCGCCTCATCGCGTGCGGTCACACCGTTCTCCTGGGAGCCCGCGACCGTGAGCGGGGTGAGGAGGCAGCCGCCGCGCTGGGCGCACGCTTCGTCCCCGTCGACGTGACCGACGACGCGTCCGTGGCCGCCGCCGCCGCGGACGTCGCCGAGCACGAGGGCAGGATCGATGTCCTGATCAACAACGCGGGGGTCCAGGGTCCCTTCGGTGATCCCGGCGACCTCACCGCCGCCGACGCCCGCGCCGTCCTCGACGTCAACGTCATCGGCGTGGTCCGCACCACCACCGCGTTCCTGCCGCTGCTGCGCCGTTCGGACGACCCCGTGATCATCAACGTCAGCAGCGGCATGGGCTCCCTCGCCTTCACCCACGACCCCGGCCGGTCCGAGTCGCACGTCGTCGTGCCGCTGTACGCCTCCTCGAAGGCGGCGCTGACGATGTTGACCACGCAGTACGCCAAAGGGCTCAAGGGCATTCGCGTCAACGCCGCCGACCCCGGCTACACCGCGACCGACATAAACGGTCACAGCGGCTCCCAGACCGTCACCGAGGGCACGGACGCGATCGTCGCCCTCGCCACCGAGGGGCCCGGTGCCGGCACCGGACGCTTCATCGACCGCCATGGCGAGATCGCCTGGTCCTGAGACCGGCGGTGGCGGTCACCGGCCCTGAAGAACAGAACGGGCAGAACATCGAGACCGGTCCCGGACAGGAGAACCGCTGCCGCTGCTGGCGTCGGCGGAACCTCCGGCCGAGGTGATCAGGACGTACGAGCCGGGGCCCGGCACGTCGAGACGGTAGCCGCCGTCGGGCCCGGTGACCGCGCGGTCCAGACGGCGTTCCACATCTCCGCCGCCTTCTTGGTGATCGCCGCCCTCGTCGCCACAGCAACCCGGCCACCGGGCCGGCCGGACACGTCGTGATGTTCGACCACTGGGTCGACAGCAGCCACACCAGCTACTGGGGCTTCGAGAACACCGACAGTGGCAACGCCGGCTACCACCAGATCCCCTACCCCTACTGGTCCCGGCGCGGGCACCTTCTACCCCCAGCACTACTCCAACCTGACCCAGTCGCCGGTCAGTTCCTCGACGCACATCTACGCACTGGCACCGGACAGGAGCGCCGTGTCGGAGTACAACGGCAGCGGGACGGGGGCCCGGTGCCTGGACCGTCATAGGAGGTGCCGCAGTCAACCTCTACGCCGGTGACGCGGGTCTGTTCGCGACGAATCCGAACGACGGCAGCACCCCACGGGCGTCGCGATGGCGGTGCGCTGGGCCGGCGGCCACTGGCCGATCGCGTGGCCGCCGATCGAGGTTCGCGGGGCCCATCGGCTGTCCGGACTCGCGCCTACCAGTGCTTGACTCCCGTGATGTGCAGGCCCTCCGCGGGGTCGTCCCCGAGTTCGACGCGGCCCCGGGGTTCACGACCTTCCTGGGACTCGTTGAAGGGAACTCGGCGGGAGATGCATCATCGATCCAGTGGTGCGATGGTGGAACTGTGGGCGTTGTGGCGGTTTTAAAGTCACGACGCTTGGCTGGAAAGGTGTGATGTCAGTTCCTGCCGAGTACGAGCTGACCGATGCCCAGAAAAAGGCTCGCGATGAAGTCCTCGATGAGCTGGACGAGGTTGAGGCGCGTCTTCGGGAGGTGCAGGCGAAGGCTCGCCGGCAGCTACCGGAGAACAACGATGGCGATAGCGGGAGTAACCGCTGCTTCAGATGCGATTGCCCCATCTTCGAGATTTCCAACTCCGGGCTCTCTCCCGTGTTCTCCCGGTCCACCTGTGGCCATGGCTTTACCGACCATGACTTCTTCTAGGGGGATGCGCAGGAGGGCACTTGGAGATCATCCTGTTGGCGGATCTGCGGCGGCAGGTGAGAGCGTAGGTGATGCTGGCGATGGCGAGGAAGCGGATGCCGTCGCCCCGAGCTGGTGGAAGACGGCAAGACGCGAAAAGGCTGGCGTAGTAAGGGTGCTCGGAGGTGGCGGCCATGCCGGAAGCAATTCACTTCAATTCAATCTTCAAGTCGACCCCGGGCGAACGCCATGTGCGGGTGACGATGGATGGCGCGGTGGTCTTCGACGGCAACATGATTGACGAGGGCGAGACTCAGACGGTCGACGTCACCAAAGCGATGGAAACGCCCGCTCATGTTCAGTTGGGAATCGTCACCGATGACGGTGCCTTCCATGCCTGTCGATACTTCGATGAGAGTTGCTCGAACGGCGCTGGGCCATGCCCGTTCGAAATGGTTGTCCTGCCTCAGGCCGATCTCTTTCCTGGCAGCCCGGCCCAGTTCGACGCCGAGACCACTACCGGTCTCCCACCGTTCGGCGGTGGAGCATTCGAACTCTCGTTCAGGTCGGCGTTGCTCTAAGAGGACATCTCATTTGGGGAGTCTGCGAGTGCAGATGAGGACTGCTGCGATGCTGGCGAAGGCGGCGAAGTGGTCGGCCTTGCGTTCGTAGCGGCGGTGGAGCCGGCGGAACCCGCCGAGCCACGCGACGGTGCGCTCGATCACCCAGCGGTGTCGGCCGAGGCGGTTGGAGGTCTCGATCCCACGGCGGGCGATGCGGGCGGGGATCTGCCGGCGGCGGAGGTAGGAGCGGATGAAGCGGTGGTCGTAGGCCTTGTCGCCGTGCGGCTTGCCGGGTCTGCGCCGCCGCGGGCCGCGCCGTGAGCGGATCGGCGGGACGGCGTCGACGAGAGGGATCAGGGCCTGGCAGTCGTGGACGTTGGCTCCGGAGATCGCGAGCGAGAGGGGTAAACCGGTGCGTTCGGTGAGCAGGTGGATCTTCGACCCGTACTTGCCCCGATCGACAGGATTCGGACCTGTCAGCTCCCCTTTTTGAGGGCTCTCATGTTCACCGAGTCGACCGCGCACCTCGACCAGTCCAGCTCGCCGCGCGCGCCGAGTTCGTCCAGGACGACCCGGTGGAGCTTGGCCCACGCCCGGGCCCTGCTCCACTCGCTGAAACGCCGATGGACGGTAGGCCCGGACGGGCCGAAACACGGCGGCAGCTGGGCCCAGGTGCACCCAGAGGTGGCGACGAACACGATCGCCGCCAACACCTCCCGGTCCCCGTAGCGCCGCCGCCCACCGCCCTGCGGCCGAGTCGGCGCCTCCGGCACCACCAACTGGAACAGCTCCCACAACTCGTCCGGGACAAGGCGCTCCACGATCGTCACACCTGCAGCCTGCTCAGCCGCCCAAATGAGATGTCCTCTTAATCGGCGCCGATGGCGGGCAGGAGCAGGAGCTTCCCGCGGGCACGCCCGGTCAGGCTGATCTCAAGGGCCTTGCGCCAGTCCGCGAGGGGGAAGGTTCCGGCGACCGGCACGGTGAACCTGCCTTCGGCGGCCAGCTGTGCGAACTCGGGGAAGACGCCGAAGAGTTCGTCGTCGGCCCGCTTCGCGGGGTCTTCGTGAAAGGTGTCGCGCACCCGGATCTCCGGTGCCACGGCGAGGTCGGAGCAGGTCAGCACACGCTTGGGCTCGCCGCCGACGATCTCGACGAGTTCGGGCAGGGCACCGTTGGGCGGCGCGGTGTCGAAGGCGAGGCCGACCCGGCCGACGCCGAGGGCCTTGACCCGCTCGGCGAGGCCTTCGCCGTAGCCGACCACCGTGGCTCCGAGGTCGCGCAACTGCTCGGTGTAGGTCTCCCCGGCGGTCGCGATCACCCGCGCCCCGCGGACGAGGGCGATCTGCACGGCCGCGTAGCCGATGGTGGTTCCGGCACCGTTGACCAGGATTGTGCGGTCCGCGGCCAGGCCGAGTCGCGCGAGGTGCCAGGATGCGGTGCTCAGCGCCATCGGGAGCGCGGCGGCCCGGCCAGTAGTTGGTAGAGCTGCGGGTCAACCGGAATCAGAGAATCACTGCCACGGGTGAGCTAACTGGTGACCCTCGGTCCGGATCGCCAGTCGGTCCATGCTGAGGATGTCAACCAGGAGGCGGAGGCTGGCAGGTTCCCGGTTCCGCAGAGCTGCCCGATCGGGGGGAACCGCTCCACTCGCCTCAGGGGCGGATCGCTGCGGCGGGACTAGCGTCAGATCGGAACCATTGGCTGCCTATTTCGGCAAGCCGGTGGGCCAGCCGGGGGGCGGCCCCGCGGGGAGGTCGGTGGGCCAGCCTGGGGGCGGCCCCGTGGGCCAGCCGGCGGGCGGGGCTGTGGGGAGACCGGTGGGCCAGCCAGCGTGCGGGGCTGTGGGGAGACCGGTGGGCCAGCCAGCGTGCGGGGCGGGGATCGGGTGGGTCGTGCCTTGGTTGCCGGTTCCTGCCTGGTCTGGCCCGTCGTTCATTGCGAACCCCACGAATATGCTGAACGCGACGAACAGGGTGAGGAAGGCCAGCACGATCGCTGTCATGAGCTGTTGCTTGCGCTTCTCGCTGGGCTGGATGCCAGTGGCCCGGTCAGGGCGTCCGGCGGGGTATCGAATCACAACCCTGTCACCGCGCACGACGGTGGTAGGTCCGCCGGCCTCCTTGAACCTCCGCACCTGCCCGTCGGGGGTGGTGAACTCGTAAACGTGATGCCAGGTGCTGCTGCTGTTGCTACTTACACCGTGCTGGCTGCGGGTAGTCGTGATCGTTGTCACCACATATGCGGCGACGCACGACCCATCGGCCGTGATCCCGCTGTCCCAGGCTGCTCGCAGCCGCCGCATCCTCAGGACGACTGCCACCATCATGGCGATGCCGACGGCAGCCACCAGCCCGGGTACCGCGACAAGGAGCACGTCTGTCATAACTCTTTCCGACTCGTCCTGTTGAGCAGCCGTCTCCTTGCGGAAACACCGCTGGCAAGCTACTGGCTAGTAGGCAATTGGCGCAACCCCCATAGGACGGAACCCAATCCCCCATCTGGGGGCCGAATGTGTTGCGTGAGGTAACAGTCAGCGACGGCTCCTCGGCGGCATCCGCGCCGGCGCCCTCGCCCGGGGACAGCACCTCGCCGACACGTGAACGGGCGATGATCCACTCGTTCCACTCCCGCTCGGCCACGACCAGCTCGGCCTGGACACGGTCCGCCTCCTCCCGCAGCGCGTCCACACGACGGCGAGCGGTCAGCTCACGCTCTTCCAGCAGCCCCACAACCGACGGCATCCCCGGCCTCCACCAGAGCGACCACTCGGCACGTCACCACTCCCCGAAACCGCCGACCCCATGCCTGAACAGCGGAAACGCAACCCTCAAGCCTGGAAACAACAGCCACTCACTTGTCCTCTCACAAGGCTCTTATCCGGGCTGTCGACCATGAGCGCTGCCGGCGGGACTCGGACCCGGCCGGACCCGTGCGAGGTGTGGGGCCGGTGCCCCAAGCCGGGGAGTCCAACGAACACCTGCGGCTCTCCACCGAAGCACGCCCACAGCGCAGGACAGCGGTGATCACTACCTGACTGGGAGTCGACATGCACGAACACGGATCCTCACTTGATGCGCGCAGCGTCGGCCGCCGTACCACTCGACCCTGCCCAGCGGTACGACTGGTATCGGTCCCCGCGGTCGCCGCGGTTGCGGCACTCACCGTACTGACAGGCTGCACACCGAGCAGTTCGACCCCCGAGGCGTCACAAGCGGCCACCGCCCCATCAGGACCACCGGCGTCGCAGAAGCCCGCTCCGACGGGGGGCCAGGCGTCGCAGAAGCCCGCCTCGGGAGTGGAGAACTACCTGTACACGTCCTCCGTCGATCTCACCACTCTGGCGAAACTGATCCAGCGCCCCGACGTCCAGGGCGTACAGGTCCTGTACCGGTGGAAGATGCTGGAGCCGAGCGAGGGACAGTACGACTTCTCTCAGATCACGAAGGATCTGCAGTACCTGCAGATCCAGCACAAGAAGCTCTTCATCCAGGTGCAGGACCGATCCTTCTCACCGACACCACAGGGAATCCCGCAGTATCTGATGACCGATCCGGCGTACGACGGCGGCGCAGCGCCCCAGTACGACGACTCGGGCAAGGTCGTCGGCTGGGTCGCCGAGCAGTGGGTGCCCGCCGTCAGCAACCGGTTCCAGGCGCTGCTGAGCGCGCTCTCGAAGAGTCTCGACGGCAAGGTTGCCGGGGTCAACCTCCCCGAGACCTCGGTCACCGTGAACCCGGCGCAGGAGCAAGCCCGGTCCGGGTACACCTGTGACAAGCACGTCGACTCCGTCATCAACAACATGGTTTTCGCGCGCTCGGTGTTCAAGCAGTCACAGGTGGTTCAGTACGTGAACTTCTGGTGCGGCTCGGACGAGGCCGGCAACGAGTACCTGTCCCGGACCTTCGCGACCGCGCAGAAGGACGGCATCGGCCTCGGCGGCCCTGATGTCGTGCCGTGGAAGCCCTACGCCATGAACCACTCCGCGTATCCGTACTTCAATCAGAACAAGGGAAAACTGAGCCTGATCGCGATGGCGGTGCAGGAGCCCGACCTGCAGTACATCGACCCCAAGACAGGCAAGCTCTGCACGAAGGACGACTTCACCCGGTTCGCCACCGACTATCTCGGCGCGAACGTCATCTTCTGGGCGACGTCAGCCCCCTGGCTGCAGCAGAGCTGAGCGGCTCGGGCCGTCATCCTGTCACCGCCGGAAGGTCAGCCGGAACAACGCCCCGCCGCCCGACGCCGCCTCGGCCACCAGGTCGGCGCCGTGCGCGCGGGCGATCTGCCGGGCCATCGCGAGGCCGAGACCGGAGCCGGGCAGAGCTCGCGCGGCGGAGGCCCGGTAGAAGCGGTCGAAGATGTACGGCAGGTCGTCGGGGGTGATACCCGGACCGTGGTCGCGAACGATGAGCGTCGAGCCGGCCAGCTCGACCTCGACCGGGCCGCCCGGCGGGCTGAACTTCGCGGCGTTGTCCAGCAGGTTGGTCACCAGCCTGGCCAGCCTGGCCGGCACCCCGGGCACGGTGAGATCCGCACCCGCGACGGCGACCTCGAAGACCGTACCGGGCCAGTGTTCCCGGGCCGTGGCCACGCAGTGCTCGATCACCGGTGCGAGGCGGACGTCCTCCACCAGGGCCTGCGGCTCCTCGTCCCTGGCCAGCTCGATCAGATCGTTCACCAGACCGGTCACCTCACGAAGTTGGCGCTGCAGCCCGGCCACCGCCCGACTCCGCTGGCTCTCCGTCAGATCGTGAATCAGCAACTCGGCGTTGGTGCGCAGCGCTGTCAGAGGTGTCCGCAGTTCGTGCGAGGCGTCGGCGACCAGTCGGCGCTGGGCGGCGACCGACTGTTCGAGCTCGCCCAGCATGGTGTTGAAGCTGACCGCCAGCCTGGTCAGCTCGTCCTCGCCGCGGCCCGGCGGCAGGTCGATCCGCACCCCGGTGTCGCGGGTGGCGGCGATTCGCTCGGCGGTCTCGGTCAGGGTGGCCACCGGCCGCAGACCGGCCCGAGCCACCAGGTACCCGAGCCCGCCGGCCAGCAGGACGCCCGCACCGGCCACTGCCGCCATCAGCTCCCCGGCGTGCCGTACTCCCTGATCGGTGGCGTCGGCACGCAACGCCACCTGCAGCGCGCCGCCCGGGACGGGCTCTGTCACCATTCTTGCCCGATGCCCGTCGATCACGAGATCCGTCCGGAACACGCCGCGCCGGCTGGCGGCGACCTCCCGTGTCGCGTCGGTCACCGGCAGCAGGTAGCCGACCGGCGTCGGCGCGGCCTTGGCGGGGACGAACTGCGCACAGGCCGGCGCCGCCAGGAAGCGGCACTCGCCCTGCAACACCCCCGGCTGCGGGTTGCGGTACTCCCTACGCAGCAGGGCGGCTTGCTGGGTGAGCTGGAGGTCCAGCTGGTGCGCCAGCTCGTAGCGGGCGATGCTGTACGCCGCCCCGCACACCCCGAGCGTGACCAGCGCCACGGCACCGGTGCAGGCCAGTGCCAGCCGAGTGCGCAACAGCCGCCGCCTGATCATTCGGCTGCCAGCCGGTAGCCCACTCCGTGCACGGTGTGCACGAGCCGCGGCTCGCCGCCCGCCTCCAGCTTGCGGCGCAGGTAACCGATGTAAACGGCAAGGGAGTTGGACTGCGGCCCGAAGTCCGCTCCCCACACCCGGGCCATGATGGTCTCCCGGGGCAGCACCTGCTCGGGGTTGCACAGGAGCAGTTCCAGCAGGGCGAACTCGGTACGGGAGAACACCATCGTCCGCCCCTCGCGTACGCCGGTCCGGCTCACCGGGTCGACGGCGAGATCCGCGTAGCGGTAGCTGTCCGTGCCGGAGTCGACCCTGCGCAGCAGTGCGCGTACCCGGGCGGTGAGTTCGTCCAGCGCGAACGGCTTGATCAGGTAGTCGTCCGCGCCCGCGTCCAGGCCCTCCACCCGGTCGCTCACCGAATCCCGCGCGGTGAGCACGATGATCGGTGTGGTGTCCCCGAGCGCCCGGAGCCGACGACACACGGCCAGGCCGTCCAGGACCGGCATCATGACGTCGAGCACCATCGCGTCGGGCTGCCAGACCGCCACCTCGGTCAGGGCGGCCAGCCCGTCGGCCGCACCGCGCACCGTGTACCCGGCGACCGACAGCCCGGTTTCCACTGCGGCGCGCACCTCGGGATCGTCATCGACAACCAGCACCTTCATGCCTGCAAGCCTCGCAGTTCGGCGGATGAGGATTTCTTAGACTCGCTGGCCCCGGCGCTCCGTAAGCCGGTGGGCCCGGCCGAGCCGGCGGTGTGTCGCCGTGATCATCGTGCCGGCGCAGGAGGAGGCCGTCCGGCAACGAGACCCGATCCGCGCCGTCGGCGTTCGCCGAGTCGGAGCGACCCTTCTCCTCTGCCTCGGACTTCGAGCGCACTTGTCGCCACGGCACGCCCGACCGTCGTCCCCACCCACGTCCTGATCAGCCCCCTGACCCCGCAGGCCGCGCTCAGCCTCCTCACCACCCGGATCGACGCCGCCACGCGGACAGGGCCGCGGGATGCGGCCCCGGCCCCGGCCCCGCAGGGATGTGCGCCGTCCTCCTCCAGTGACTACTGGGCAGTTCGTCTGGAGGCGCGTGCCCGCTCCAGGGCGGCGTCGAAGTCGCGCTGGGTGTCGTCACACCAGTGCAGCAGGTCAGCGAGGACGTGCTGCAGGGTCTCGCTCGGACTGCGGCGCCAGCCGTCGCCCGAGAACGTGTACGTCTCCAGAGCCGCGTTGGCACGTTTCACCGCGGCATCGTGCTCGTCGCCAGTCACCGGCATCGTCCCCCTCCCGTGGAAGCTCACAAAAACTATAGCGCGTTGTATATTTATAGTTCATTGCAGTTTTTGACGAGGCGAGCACGAGCGACCGGGGCAGAGGCAGGAACGCATGGAGACACCCTCGGACGGGCTGCGCACGGTGACGGCCGTCCGGTACGTGACCCCGCTGCGCAGCGGTGGCTCCGTCCCCGGCGTCGTCGAGGCCGACGACCTGGGGACGTATGTCGTCAAGTTCACCGGCTCGGCGCAGGGGCGCAAGGCGCTCGTCGCCGAGGTCGTCGTGGGCGAGCTGGCACGTCACCTCGGGCTGCGGGTACCGGAGTTGGTGCTGGTGGACTTCGATCCATCGGTCGCCGCCGAGGAGCCGCACCAGGAGGTGCAGGACCTGCTGCACGCCAGTGCGGGACTCAACCTCGGCATGGACCACCTGCCGGGGGCCACCGACTTCACGCCGGGCGCGCGGGATGTCGACCCGGTGGAGTCCGCCAGGATCCTCTGGCTGGACGCGTTCACCGCGAACGTGGACCGTACCGTGCACAGCCCGAACCTCGTGACGTGGCCGGCCTCCGGCCACCAAGAACCCCGCCTGTGGCTCATCGACCACGGCGCGTCGCTGGTGTTCCACCACCGCTGGGAGAGCGCGGCGGACGCGGTCGGCAAGGCGTACGACTTCCGGTCACACGCCCTCGTCTCGCCCCGCCTCGACATCGCGGCGGCCGACGCCGAGCTGGCGCACCGGGTGACCCCGGAGGTGCTGCGCCGGGTCGTCGCCGCCGTACCGGACGCATGGCTGGCCGATGAGCCGGGGTTCGGCACCCCGGACGACGTCCGCGACGCGTACGTGACCCACCTGGCCTCCCGCGCACGGGTATCCGCCCATTGGCTCCCCAAGGACATGACGTGAGTGAAGGACTGCGGGAACGGAAGAAGCGACAGACGCGGCAGCGCATCTCCGAGGCGGCCCTCGGCCTGTTCGTGGCACGCGGCTTCGACAACGTCACCATCGCCGAGGTCGCGGCGGCGGCGGACGTCTCGGTCAAGACCCTCTACAACTACTTCGAGGCGAAGGAAGACCTCGTCCTGCCACCGGACGAGGCATCCCCGCAGCGGCTCGCCGACATCGTGCGCGCCCGGCAGCCCGGCGAGTCCGCCGCACGGGCGGTGCTCGGCCGGCTGCGGGACGAACTGCGCCGCCGTGACCGGAAGGTGGGCCTGACCGCGGGCTTCGGCCCGGTGTTCGAGATGATGCGGGCCGCCCCCACGCTCACCGCCCGCCTGGAGGACCTCGGCCGACAGATGACCGACGCCCTCACCACAGTTCTGGCCGAGGAGACATCAGCCGCGCCCGACGACCAGACACCGCGCGTGGTCGCCGGCCAGATCGGCTGGTTCCACTCGCTGGTCTACAGCGAGATCGGCCGACGCATCGTGGCGGGCGAGAAGCCGGCCACGATCGCCGAGGCCCTGCTCGAACTCCTCGACGTCGTCGAGGAGATGCTGGGCGAACGAGCGCTCGGCTACGCCACCCGCGAAGGCTGACGCGCCGGTACGTATTCGGCACCTCGCTGCCGGGTCGGCAGCGCAGCGACTTCGCGGGTGAGCGCGGCGTCGCCGGTCGGCGCAGCCGCACAGGATCAGCGTCTTGTGCACCACGGTGCAGGGACGCCCTGCGCTGTCGAAGCGCCGGTCGATCTCCCGCCGGCCGAGGGCCTGCTGGAGAGCCCGGGCCGAGAGGTGGTACTCCAGGACGGCGAGCCACGGGCCCTCCCGGGATTCGTCGCGGTACCGCTCATTCAGCATCTCGGCCAGTCGGCGACCAGTGCCTCGGCGGGAAGATCGCTGGGTATAGTGCAGGCGTTCGGGGAACCGGCGACCCGGAGTCGGTCGACCACACGCGCCACCTCGCGTTCATCGACATCCGAGACCCTGGCGGAGCCCCGATGACCACATCGCTGAGGAGGCCGTCCCATGGAACCCGTCACGCTGATCACCGGTGGCTCGACCGGAATCGGCGCCGCCACCGCCCGTGCCCTGCTCAAGCAGGGCCACCACGTGGCCGTCACCGGACGTGACGCGGACAAGCTGGCCGCCTTCGCCGCTTCGGCCGGAGCGGGCGAGCGGCTGCTGACGATCACCGGCGACGCCAGCGACGCGCACGACGTCGCCTCCGCCGTGCGCCGCGTGGTGGACGCGTGGGGCCGACTGGACAACGTCATCGCCAACGCCGGTTTCTCACTGCCCGGCAACCTGGAGAGCCACGCCCCCGAGGACATGCGCGCCATGGTCCTCACCAACGTCCTGGGCCCGGCCCTGCTGGTGCGGGAGACCCTGCCGCATCTCAGGGAGTCCAAGGGCCGGATCGTGATCATCGGCTCGGTCGCCGGGGTGCGCAACACGCCTGGCAACCTGTACTCGGTCACCAAGTGGGCCGCGCACGCGCTGGCCGAGAACACCCGGCTGCTGGTCGGCAAGGACGGAGTCGGCGTGACCGTCGTCGCCCCCGGGGTGGTGGACACCCCGTTCTGGAACGAGCGCGGCGGCACCCCCGACGCCTCGCCGACGATGACCCCCGAGCAGATCGCGGACACGATCGCCTTCGCCGTCAACCAGCCCGTGGGCGTGGACATCAACCACATCACCGTGCGGCCGACCGGGCAGCTCGGCTGACGCCGCACTCCCAACGACCGTACGACAAGGCACCTTCGGCCCCCGTGGCGTACCACGCGGGGCAGGACGCAGGATCTGCTCGTGGCGTGAGGCGAACGCTGGGCAAGGGCCGCTCGCCCCGGGGGCCGCACATCGAGCGGGTGACCTCCAGACCTCCTCTTCCGTTCTCAAGGCACAACTCCGGCGTGTCCGCGCCGGGTTCGTCCTGATGCGCTGCGGAAGTCAGAGGCCACTGATGAGTGATACCGACCTGCGGACCAGCTCCGTGATCCCGACTCAGGCCACCCGGCCGGGGAGGGACGTGCGCGTCCTGGTGGTCGGTGCGGGGTTCTCGGGCATCGGCGCCGCTGTCCGGCTGCGCCAGGCCGGGGTGCGCGAGGTCCTCGTGCTGGAGAAGGGGCCGCAACTCGGCGGCACGTGGCGGGAGAACACCTACCCCGGCTGCGCCTGCGACGTTCCCTCGACGCTCTACAGCTACTCGTTCACCCCGGACGCCGCCTGGAGCAGGGTGTTCGCCGAGCAGCGGGAGATCCACGCCTATCTGCGGGCGACGGCCGAACGGCACGGGCTCGGCGAGGTGCTGCGCTGCGGCGTGCGGGTGGACGGCGCCCGGTGGGATCCGGTGGCCGGGCGCTGGCGGCTGGAGACCAGCGACGGACCGTACAGCGCCGCGGTGCTGGTGATGGCCACCGGGCCGTGGCACGTCCCGCGCCACCTCGACGTTCCCGGGGTCGAGGAGTTCACCGGACCCGTGATCCATACCGCCCGGTGGGACCAGGACGTCGACCTGACGGGGCGTCGGGTCGCCGTGGTGGGCACCGGCGCCTCCGCCGTCCAACTCGTACCGGCCATCGCACCCCGAGCAGCCGCCGTGCACGTCTTCCAGCGGACCGCCCAGTGGGTGCTCCCCAAACCCGACCTGTCGGTGCCCGAGTCCGTCAACCAGCTCCTGGATCGCCTGCCCGGCTCCCGCAACGCGCTGCGCGCCGGGCAGTACGCGCTGCAGGAGTGCTTCGGCTTCGCCTTCCGGCACCCGCGCCTCGCCCGTCTCCTGGAGGCGGGCGCCCGTGCGCACCTGCGGCTCGCGGTCCGTGACCGGTCGTTGCGCGAGGCGCTCACACCCAGCTACCGGCTGGGCTGCAAGCGCCTGTTGACGTCCAGCACCTTCTACCAGGCCATCGCCCAGCCGCACGTCCAGCTGCATCCCACCGCGGTGACGGCCGTGCGCGGTAACGAGCTCGTCGGCGCCGACGGCACTTCCGCCCGGGCCGACGTCCTCGTCACAGCCACCGGCTTCCGCATGGGCGAGCTGCCACTGGCCCGCCGCCTGTACGGTACAGGCGGCCGGACGCTGCACGACGCCTGGGGCGGCGAACCGCGGGCCTACCTGGGCACCACCGTCAGCGGCTTCCCCAACCTCTTCCTGCTGCTGGGGCCCAACCTGCTCGGCGGCTCAACCTCCGCGATCACCGTCCTGGAAGCCCAACTGACCTACCTCACCAGCGCCCTGGCCCACCTCGACCGCTGGGGTTACCGCGCCCTGGAGGTCCGCCCGGCCGCCCAGGCCGCGCACAACGAGGCGGTGCAGGAGGCGTTGCGGACCACCGTGTACAACTCCGGCGGCTGCACCAGTTACTACTTCGGCCCGAGCGGGCGGAACACCTTCGCCTGGCCCTGGTCGACCGGGCGGCTCATCCGGCAGCTGAGCCGCATCGACCCCGCCGCCTACGCCTTCCACCCCCCGACCGGGCCGGCACCACTGCCCGCCACGGCATCGCTGGGAGACCCGGCACGTCGGTGATCTCCGCGTGTCCGTCGAAGGTGAACATCGCGTCGCCGGCCGCCACCGCGCTGGCACCGAACGCGTGGTGCACCCGGCGCCCGCACTCCCCCTGCGAGCGATCACGTCCCCACTGCCATCAGACCTCCGAACAGCACGGATGATCCATCGGCACCCGCAGTGGGGCCAGGTCAGAAGGACGCGTTCCAGATCTCCCTCGGCAAGCCGGCCGGATGGTGGCACATGGCGGTCAGGGCCGACTCGACGGCGGTCTCGGTCGGCGCGGGTGGTCCGCCGGGGACTGCGCGGCCCCGTCCTGGCCCCGGGTACGCCGACGGCCCGGCTCACGCATCGCGACGTGAACCGGGCCGGTCAGGTGGCCGCTGGGCAGCCTGTCAGCCGCCGGACATCCGGCCGCCGGGCGGTACTCGCTCGGACCCATCGGTTCGAACAGGCCGATCAGGCCCGATCAGGCCGTACCGATCGGGAGAGGTCCGATCAGTACGCGCTGTGCACCTGCCAGAACGCCCAGGCGGCGTTCGGGCTGCCGTAGACGGTGTTCATGTACTGCAGAGCCCACTTGAGCTGGGTGGCGGGGTTGTTCTGCCAGTCGGAACCGGCCGAGGCCATCTTGTTGCCGGGCAGCGCCTGCGGCAGGCCGTAGGCGCCCGAGCTCGGGTTCGTGGCGTGGATGTTCCAGCCGCTCTCGTGGCTGATGATCTGGTCGAACGAGGCCAGCTGGTTCGCCGGGACGATCGAGGCCGCGAGCGCCTGCAGCGCGGCCGGGGTGTTGGCGACCGGGGCGGCCGGGGTGGCGGCCAGCGGGCTGGCGGCGGCCGGCTTGGCCGGAGCCGGGGCGGCCCCGCCCAGGGTCAGGTGCTGGCCCGGGTAGATCTTGCCCGGGCCCTTGGTCAGCACGGACTTGTTGAGGTCGTAGAGCTTCTGCCAGCCACCCTGCACGTGGTGCGTGGTGGCGATCTTGGTGAGGGAGTCACCGCTCTGGACGGTGTACACAGCGGGCGCCTGCGGGGCGGCGGCCGGGGCCGAGTGCGCCGGGGCGGACTTGACGGGGGCGGCGTTCGCGGCGGTGGCGGCGACCACCGGGATGCCGGCGCCGACGCCGACGACCACGGCGGCCGCGACCATGCGCTTGACGGAGCCGACGGCGAACAGGCTGGGGCGAGCGTTGACGGGCAGCATGAAGTGCGATTCCTCTCACACGCCTGCGAGGTGAGCTGTCGGGTTCGGGCTGGAGTTGCCCGGCCGCGCAGAGACGCGGCTTCACCCCTAGCCCCACCGGAACCAGTCCGGATGAGGCGACTTACCTGTGGGTCCCCCGCTCCTGCCGCGGTGCTTCATGGATGCACGTGCCCGCCCGATCCGGCGGCAGGATTCGGCGTTCCGGAGAGCGGGGTTCGTTTCGTACGGAGACGAACGAGAAGGAACGTAAACGGCGCGGAGCCACTAGCACAAGCCCTCGTGAGCTGGGTCACGGCACAGCCGGATTGTCCGAATGATCCACAATAGCGCTTGATAACGATTCGGCAACGCCCCTATGAGTGTGCGTCAGTGCGGGCCGCCGGGCCCAGCGTGGCGGCCATCGCCCGATGGCGCGCCGTGCGGGTCGTGGGTTCGGGCCGACGCGCCCGTCCCGGGGCGCGCCGACCTGACCAGTGGTCAGTCTGCCTGCCGGCCCTGCGCATCGACGCCGCCCGGCACCTCGGCTGCTGGATCGTACGGGGTGCGGGTGCAGACGAAGCCGGCCTGGTCCAGGTGGTCGACCGTGCCGTCGGCCCGGCGCACCACGCGCAGCGGCTCGCCCGCGTAGTGGCCGTCCAGCCCGGTCCAGGTCCCGTCCGGCTCGGGCTGGAACCGTGCGGTGCGGGTCGCGCCGCCCAGCGCTGTGAGCTCCAGCACACGGCCGGTTCGCAGGTGCAGCATGACCGCGCCGGTGCCACAGCAGCAGGGGCCGGTCAGCGCCAACGGGCGTCGGCGAAGCGCCGCCGGGGCTCGGGGATCCGCGGCTCGTGCTCGGTTGACCGCTCTGCGGGAAGCTCTGGACGACTATCTGCGGCTTCGCCGCTCGGCCAGCCCCAGATCGCTGGGGAGAGGTCTTCGGTGACGACACTGTCGCCGCCGCCATGATCGACCGCCTCGTCCACCACGACGAGGTCCACTCCCTCAAGGGCGAGTCCTACCGCATGCGAGGCCGCGAACTCGGACACCCCACCGACGACGACTGACACGCACCATCCGGCGAGACCAACGGGATGGCCCACGACTGAACCGCCGGAACCGGCCCGTTCTGAGCCGTTGCCGACAGCCTTCATCGGTCTGCTGATCGCGGACAGTGCCTACCTCGGAGTTGCTCACCGTCCCGGGTCCGGTACTCAGCGCTCCTGAAGGTCGGGCACGGTCTCGCGATACGCGCGAGCATGCCCTGCTGGCGCTGTGCCTGGACGGGGCGCACCTCGGGACGGCAGGCGCACTTGGCGGACAAACAATGGGATCCGCCCAGATCCTCAACGACGGATGTGTCGGGCGGCTGCCATCCTCGGGGACCTCGTGAATGTGCCGGTGACCAGGGCGTACCGTCGGGCCCGCCCGACGTGCCGCAGTCCGGGAAGTTCTGGTTCGATGGGGGCGCCGTCACCACCGCCCGCAAGGAGCAGGACCCTGAGTACGTCGTTCGCAGAAGCGCTGTCCGTCGGACTGCTGGTCCTGGTCCTGGTGTGCGCGGTGGTGCGGCCCTGGGGCTGGCCGGAGGCGGTGGTCGCAGTCCCGGCGGCGGGGCTGGTGATCGCCACCGGCGCGATCCCGTCGGCGCACGCGGTGGCCGAGGCGGAACGGCTCGGGCCGGTGATCGGGTTCCTGGCGGCCGTGCTGGTGCTGGCGCAGTTGTGCGACGACGAGGGGCTGTTCCACGCCTGCGGAGCATGGATGGCCCGCACCTCGGCCGGGAGTCCCCGGCGGCTGCTGGCTCAGGTGTTCGTCGTCGCGTCGGTGATCACGGCGGTGCTCAGCCTGGACGCCACCGTGGTGCTGCTCACGCCGGTGGTGTTCGCCACGGCGGCCCGGCTCGGTGCCCGGCCCAAGCCTCACTTGTACGCCTGCACCCACCTGTCGAACACCGCCTCGCTGCTGCTGCCGGTCTCCAACCTGACCAACCTGCTGGCCTTCGCCGCCAGCGGGCTGAGCTTCACCCGGTTCGCCGCCCTGATGGCGCTGCCGTGGCTGGCGGCCATCGCTGTCGAGTACGTGGTGCTGCGCCGCTTCTTCGCCGCCGACCTGGACGCGGGCGCCCCGGCCGCGGCCGAGACGCAGGCACCGGAGATGCCGCTGTTCGCCCTGGTCACGGTGGCGGGCACGCTCGCCGGCTTCGTCCTGACCTCCGCGCTCGGCGTCGATCCGGCCTGGGCGGCATTCGCCGGCGCCCTGGTGCTGGCCGGCCGGGCCCTCGCCCAGCGCCGCACCACCCCGGCGGCGATCCTCCGCTCCGCCGCCGTGCCGTTCCTGGCCTTCGTCCTCGCACTCGGCGTCGTGGTCCGGGCAGTGGTCGACAACGGGCTGGCCTCCGCACTCGGGCACCTCGTCCCGCACGGCACCTCGCTGCCCGCCCTCCTCGGCGTCGCGGCGCTGGCGGCCGTCCTGGCGAACGTCATCAACAACCTGCCCGCCACCCTCGTGCTGCTCCCCCTCGCCGTCCCCTCCGGCTCCGCCGCCGTCCTGGCCGTGCTGCTGGGGGTGAACATCGGCCCCAACCTCACCTACGCCGGCTCCCTGGCCACCCTGCTGTGGCGGCGCATCGTCCGCGAACACGACACCGAGATCGGCCTGGGCGAGTTCACCCGGCTCGGGCTGCTCGTCGTGCCCGCCGCCCTGGCGCTCGCCGTGGTGGCACTGTGGGCATCCCTGCACGTCATTGGAGGCTGATGCCCGTGACCGTCCTCGTCTGGATCACCGAAGGCACCTGGCCCGCCTGCGTCGACGCCGCCCGCTCCCACGCGCCGCAGGAGGCGGAGGTCGTCCTGCTGCACGTCAGCGGCCAGGACGTCCCCGGCGTCGCCCACGGCGCGTTCGCCGGCCTGCTGGGCCGCGGCCACCGCGAGCGCGACCCCGGCGACCAGGTGGAACACCTGGCCGCCGCCTCCGCCCGGCACCTCCTGGACGCCGCCGCCGACCGCCTCGGCCGACCCTGCACCCGGCTGGAGCGCACCGGCCGCGCCGAACGCGAGGTCGTCGCGGCGGCGGAGGGGGCCGAACTGCTCGTCCTCGCCCGCGACGGCGACCGCACCCGCCTCGGGCCGCACAGCCTCGGCCCCGCCACCCGCTTCGTCGTCGACCACGCGCCGTGTCCGGTGCTGCTCGTCTGGCCGGAGCCGGCACCGGGTACCGACACCCTCCCTCCCCCACCGCACCACCACCAGTAGCACGACCGACCGACATTCAGTGGCCGACGTCCGGCCCCGGGTAGGAGAGCCGGTGGCAGCTGCCTGCCGGAAGGCGCAGCCGCAGCCGCAGCCGCAGCCGGGCGTCGCCCGGAACCCCGGCCACCTCTGCCACCTCTGCCAGGTTGCCCGCCTCGTCGGTCATGACAGGGATGCCCCCGCGCTCGGGCAGGTGGAGGTCGACCGTCACGTCCCGGGCGGCGCGCAGCTCGGCTCCGGTCAGCCGACCGTGGCGCCAGCTCAGGCCGACCGTGAGTCCGCCCCGCGCGCGCAGGCCGCGGACGTCGCCGTCCGGCCAGGACGGCGGCAGCGCGGGCAGCAGCCGCAGGATGCCGTTGTGGCTCTGCAGCAGCGTCTCGGCGATGGCGGCGGTGATGCCGAAGTTGCCGTCGATCTGGAACAGCCGGGGCGGGTGCAGGTCGAACAGGTTGGGCGCGATCGAGGTGGCGAGCAGTCGCTCGACGGCGTGCCCGGCGAGGGCGCCGTCGCCCAGGCGGGCGGCGAGCGCGGCGACCCAGGCGAGGCTCCAGCCGGTCCCGCCCCCGCCGTGTTCCAGGCGGCGGTGCAGGGCGCGGCGGACCGGGTCCAGCAGGGTGTCGTCGCCGAGCGGGTCGACGGCGCTGCCCGGGTAGAGGCCGTAGAGGTGGGACAGGTGGCGGTGGCCCGGGTCCTCTTCGGGGAGGTCGTCCCGCCACTCCAGCAGGCGCCCGTCGGCTCCGAGGGCCGGGGGGCGCAGCCGGGTGCGGGTGCGCGTCCACTCCTCCGCGAACGCGTGGTCGACTCCGAGCTCGCGGGCGGCCGTGACGGTGTTGTCGAGCAGTTCGGCGGCGAGCCAGTAGTCCATGGTGCAACCGGCGTCGACGGCCGTCAGGGTGCCGTCGGGGAGCCGGAAGTGGTGCTCGGGCGAAGTGGACGGGCAGGTCACCAGTGTGGCGTCGGCGTCCTCGACCAGGAGGTGGGTGAGGAAGCGGGCGGCCTCGCGCATCACCGGGTAGGCGCGGTCGGCGAGGAAGGCCCGGTCCCCGTGGAAGAGGTGGTGGTCCCACAGGTGGGCGGCCAGCCACGGGCCCGCCATCGGCCAGAGCGCCCAGACCGGGTCCCCCAGCACGGGGTTGGTGGTACGCCAGAGGTCGACGTTGTGGTGGCAGCACCAGCCCGGGGCGTCGTAGTAGGCCCGCGCGGTGGAGCGCCCGGCCTCGGCGAGGTCGGCGACGAGGTCGAACAGCGGCTCGTGGCACTCGGCCAGGCCGGTCGTCTCGGCGGGCCAGTAGTTCATCTGGAGGTTGATGTTCGACGTCCAGTCGGAGTTCCACGGCGGGGTGACGTCGGTGTTCCAGATGCCCTGGAGGTTGGCGGGCTGGGTGCCGGTCCGCGAGGAGGCGATCAGCAGGTAGCGCCCGTAGGCGAAGAGCAGGGCCGT
This sequence comes from Kitasatospora sp. NPDC058190, assembly GCF_042883685.1. NCBI lineage: Bacteria > Bacillati > Actinomycetota > Actinomycetes > Kitasatosporales > Streptomycetaceae > Kitasatospora > Kitasatospora sp. NPDC058190. Next base: position 12,353 of record NZ_JBHVVI010000036.1, on the reverse strand, counting down.
GAGACCGGGGTCCGCGGCGCCCGCGTTCGCGGCGGCGAGGCGTTCGTCGGTCGACCGCGCCGCCTCCGCGTCCGCGTCCGCCCGGCCGTGGAGCCGGAGTACGGCCGCGTCGAAGAGCCGCCGGTGGTCGGCCACGTGGGCGGCGCGCAGTGCGTCGTAGTCCTGTCCGTCGGCGAGGTCGAGGCAGCGCCGTGCCTCGGCGAGCGCCGTGTCGGGGCCCTCGGGGCGCCGGCGCCAGTCGCGGTACCCGGTGCCGACGGCGACCAGGAGCACCGCCTCGTCGGCGCCGGTGACGTCGATCGCGCCGTCGCCCGTGCTGACGTGGCCGTTCACCGTGTGCACGCGGAGCGCAGCGGCGAAGCCCGTGCCCTCGTCCGCCCGGTACTCGGCGGGTTCCTCCTGACCCGGCGTGAGGCGCACCGGGGCGCGGCCGTGGACCGACAGGGTCCCGGTGCCGGGTTCGACGGCCGGGCCCGGGGCCGGGTGGGGCGTCGCCAGGCTCGCGCGGAAGGAGAGGGCACCGGGTGTGTCCGCACTGAGGCGGACGGCCAGCACGCCCGCCGGGGCGGTGACGAAGCTCTCCCGCCGGTAGCGGACTCCTCCTGCCGTGAACGACACGGTGTGCACGGCCTCGGCGAGGTCCAACGCCCGCCGGTAGTCGGCGGGGTCCTCCTCGCCGCGGGGTGGGAAGGTCAGCTGGAGGGTGGCCAGCGGTTGGTACGCCTCGGCGTCGGGGCCCAGGAGGTGGTCGGCGGCGATCGCGTGGGCGCCCGCGTGGTCGCGGTCGCGCAGTCCCGCAGCCCGCAGGGCGGGGAGGTGGTCGGCGGCGCCCAGGCGGTCGCGGGGGCCCGGTCCGCCGGACCACAGGGTGTCCGCGTTGAGCTCGATCCGCTCGGTGTGCACGCCTCCGTACGCCATGGCGCCGAGCCGGCCGTTGCCGAGCGGCAGCGCCTCCAGGAAGTCGTCGGCGGGGCGCCGGTACCAGAGCGTTTCCGTAGCGGGTTGCTGGTCGTCCGTCAGCACGGTGTCCATCCGATCGTGGGGGTGTGCGGGCCGGAAGAAGGAGGTCAGGGGGCGGTAGCGGTGGTGCCGTGGCGGTCGCCGCCCGGACGGGTGAGTTCGCACGTCAGGGCTCCTCGGTCACGGGAGGCCGCTCGTGGTTGAGTCGGCCGGAGACGAAGCCGTCGACGACGACGGGCGTCGCGCCGAAGCCGGCCTCGGCCACGCCGTCCGTCAGGGAGGTGAGCCCTGCCGCCGCGGTCGCCACCTCGGTGTCGAGTTCGACGCGGGCAGTGTCGCCGAGGTCGCGCACCCGCAGTTGCTCGGATCGCAGCCCGGCCCGGTGGAGCGCCCGGCGCACCGCCGCCTCGGCGCGGTCGACCCGGGCCAGGCGGTGCGGGGTGACGGGGATGCCGTAGCGGATGCGGCTGGCCAGGCAGGGCGTGGCCGGTTTGTCCCAGGTCGGGAGGGACCACAGCCGGCTGACGGCCCGTACGTCCGCCTTGGTGAGGCCCGCGTCCAGCAGCGGGGTGCGGATGCCACGCTCGTGGCCGGCGCGGATGCCCGGCCGGAAGGGGTCGGCCGCGTCGTCGGCGTTGGTCCCGGTGGCGACCAGGTCGAAGCCGTGGTCGCGGGCGACGGCGGTGATGGTGTCGAGGACCTCGGACTTGCAGAAGTAGCAGCGGTCCGGGCCGTTGGCCCGGTAGCCGGGTCGGTTCAGCTCCTCGGTACGGGGAGCGAGGTGCACCACGCCGAGGTCGTCGGCCAGGGCGCGGGCCGCTCCGAGTTCGCCGGAGGCGAGGCTCTCCGAGACGGCTGTCACGGCGAGCACGCCGTCCGGTCCCAGCGCCCGTACGCCGGCCGCGAGCACGAGCGCGGAGTCGACGCCCCCGGAGTAGGCGACGGTGAAGGGCCCGGTCGCGTGTACGGCCGACAGCAGTGCGGCGGCCTTCTCCCCCACGGTGCCGTCACCCACTGATTCGCCGTTCACGGCGTTCCGCCTTTCTCCATCGGAGGGTCGGGGTGTTCCTGTTCCGCCAGCCGCCGGGCCCGTTCGGCGACGACGCGTAGCGGCAGGCCGGTGAGCCGGGAGGCGGTCGCGGTGTCGTCGTGCTCCGCCTTGGCTCCGAAGGGGCCCTGCTTGACCCGCACGGGCACGCCGTCGATCTCGACGCCGCGCATCGTGCGGTGCACCGCGGCGCGGGTCTGGACGCTCTGCCGGACGCCGAGCGTCCCGGTCTCGGCGAGCATCAACTCCCGGAGCCGCTCGGTGGCTTCCGGTCTGGCGAGGACGTGCAGCACCTGGGCCGGCCTGCCTTTCTTCATCACGGCCGGCGTCGTCCAGGAGTCGAGCGCGCCTTCCTCCAGCGCCCGCGCGATGACGTGGGCAAGGACTTCGCCGGTGACGTCGTCGAGGTTGGTCTCCAGGGTGACCACGGCCTCGACCGCCGTGTGGTCCGCTCCCGTCGGGGTCAGCGGGCGGCCCAGGGTGACGGCCACGACGTTCGGCCGGTCGGCCAGGACTCGCGTGCCGGCGCCGTAGCCGGTCGCCACCGGCGTCATCGTCGGCGGCGGGCCGTACCGGGTACCGGCGGCGCGCAGCAGCGCGGCACCGGTCGGGGTGACGGTCTCCCCGCGCAGGTCGGTGCCGGTCACCGTGGCGCCGGTCAGCAGCTCCAGGGTGGCGGGGGCCGGGCAGGGCAGCAGCCCGTGTCCGGCGCGGACCCGGCCGGTGCCGAGCGGCAGGGGCGCGCAGACCACCTCGGTGACACCGAGGGCGTGGAGGGCGGCGGCGACGCCGACGATGTCCACCAGGGCGTCGTGGCCGCCGAGTTCGTGCAGGTGGACCTCGGCGGGGTCGGTGCCGTGCAGCCGGCCCTCGGCGCGGGCGATCGCGGTGAGCGCCGCGGTGCTGAGCGTGGCCACCGGCTCGGGGCGTGCCGAGGCGGCCAGCTCCAGGAGTTCGGCTGCCCGTCGCTCGGTGGCGGTGTCGGTCACCCGGACCCGGGCGCTGGTCGCGGTGAGCCCGTGGACGGTCACCTTCTCGGCGTCGAGTTCCCAGCCGGTGAGGCCGGTCGCGCCGATCGAGGCCCGGACCTGTTCCAGCGGGGCCCCGGCGTCGAGCAGAGCGCCGAGGAGCATGTCTCCGGCGAGGCCGGTGAACGGGTTGATCCAGCAGATCACGAGCGCCGGCTCCTCGCCCAGGCGAGCCGGTGCGCGGCCATCGCCGCGCCGAAGCCCGAGTCGATGTTGACCACTGTGAGCCCGGCCGCGCAGGAGGCGTGCATGGCCAGCAGGGCGGTGACTCCCTCCAGGGAGGCGCCGTAACCGGTCGAGACCGGCACGGCGATCACCGGACAGCCGACCAGCCCGCCGACGACGCTGGCCAGAGCCCCTTCCATCCCGGCCAGGACGACGACCGCGTCGCTCTCGCGCAGCTGCTCCCGGACGCGGAGCACGCGGTGGAGGCCGGCCACGCCCACGTCGTGCACGGTGGTGACGGCCAGTCCCACGGCCTTGGCCACGGCGGCGGCTTCGGTGGCCACCGACCAGTCGGAGGTACCACCGGAGACCACGGTCAGGGCGAAGCCGTTCGATGCGGCCGGGCGCCACACCAGCAGGCCGGCCAGGACGTCGTAGGAACCTCCCGGCACGTGGCCGAGGACGTCGGCGGCGGTCCCGGCGTCCACCCGGGTGACCAGGACCGGCCCGGTGTTGGCGCGCAGCAGTTCGGCGACGATGGCGCAGATCTGGGCGGGTGTCTTGCCCGGCCCGTAGACGACCTCGGGCAGTCCCTGGCGCTGCTCGCGGCCGATGTCCACCTGGGCGAAGTCGAGGTCGTGGACGCGGGTGGGGTGCATGGGGCGCTGCTCCTCGCGGGGTACTGGGGTCGGGGAAGGCGGGCCGGGCTCGGGCGCGCGCGTCAGGGCGTCGCCGCGCCGTCCGGCCGCAGGTACGGGATCGTCATCGGCCCTTCCGGCAGGACGCACACCCGGGCGTCCGGGCCGGCGGCGGCGAGCGCCTCGGCCACGGTCACCGAGATGTCGGCGGTCTGCTCGAGGTGGGCGGTCGCCAGTTCGGCGTCGCTGAGGTGGGAGGTGTGCATCACCACCCGGCAGGAGGACTGGATCCGGGCCTGGACCTGCACCTGCCACTGGTCGGGCACGGTCCGCGGCCTGGCCTCGATCTCCGCGAGCAGGGCCTGCGGGGAGGGGGCGGAGGCCAGCACCTCGCGGTAGGAGCCGTGGTCGGGGAAGCCGTCGCGGCACTCGGCGGCGCAGACGATCAGCCCGCCGGGCCGGACCACCGTGTGGGCGGCCGACATTCCCTTGACCGACTGGTACAGGTTCTGGTCGAGCGGGTGGCCCGCGTTGGTGGTGACCACCACGTCGAAGCGGCGTTCGACCGGGCGCATCGCGATCCGGCGGGCGGCGGCGGTGGCCGCCGCGTGCATGGGCAGCAGGTCGCCGCCGAAGGCCTCGACGATGCGGTGGTCGCGGTTGAGGACGACGTCGAGCGCGAAGTCGACGCCGGTGCCCGCCGCGATGGCGCGGACGTCGTCGTGGACGGGGTTGCCGTGGGTGGTGCCCCAGGTCGCCCGGGGGTCGCCGATCCGCTTGGCGTCGTGCAGGACGAGCACCGTCTCCAGCCCGGCCAGTCCCGGGGCCACCAGCTTGGGGCCGCCGGAGAAGCCGGCGAAGAAGTGCGGTTCGACGAAGCCGGTGGTGATCCGGACGTCCGCCTCCACCCATGCTCGGTTGAGCCGGACCGGAACGCCGTCGCCCCAGCGGCCCACCCAGGTCAGCTGGGCGTCGTCGCGGGCGTCGTGGTTGACGATCCGGATCCGGTCGACCACCTCGTCACCGAACATCCGCCGCAGCTCGTGCGGGTCGTTGCCCCGGTGGGTGCCGGTGGCCACCAGGATCACCACGTCCTCGAGCCGGACGATCCCGTCGAGTTCGGCCAGGACGGCCGGGATCATCAGGTGGCGCGGCTGGGGCCGGGTGCCGTCGCAGGCGGAGATGGCCACCGTCTGTCCCGGCTTGACCCGTTCCCGCAGTGGCGGTCCCGCCACCGGTCGGCGCAGTGCCTGCCGGAGCGTGGCCGCCTCGTCGGCGGCGCCCGGCTGGTGCAGCGGCTCCACGACGGTGGTGACGGCCGGGTCGACGTCGATGTCGAGCCCGGTCTCCCCGTAGGCGAGTCGCACCTTCATATGGGTTCCTTCTCTGCGCCGGGCGAGGTCGGCTCGGGCAGCCCGTAGACCCGCACCGCCGTGCCGCCGAAGACCTGGGCGCGCTCGTGCGACTGCAGTCCGTTCGTCAACTCGTCGGTGCTGTCGACGACTTGTTCGTAGGAGGCGGCCAGCAGGCAGACCGGCCAGTCGGAGCCGAACATGACCCGGTCGGGCCCGAAGGCCTCCAGGGCGGTTTCGGCGTAGGGGCGCAGATCGGCGAGGCTCCAGGCGTCCCGGCGGGCTTCCGTCACCAGGCCGGAGAGCTTGCAGAAGACGTTGGGCTCACGGGCCAGTTCGCGCAGTCGACCTGCCCAGGGCTCCAGTTCGCCGCGCGCGATCGGCGGCTTGGCGAGGTGGTCCAGGACGAACGGCTGATCCGGCAGTGCGCGCACGGTCTCGATGGCGCACGGGAGTTGGTGCGGCAGGACGAGCAGGTCGTAGCAGAGGCCGGCGTCGCCGACCGTGCGCAGTCCGCGCCGGACGTCCGGACGAGCGAGCCAGGCCGGGTCGGCCTCGCCCTGGACGAGGTGGCGGACGCCGACCAGGTGCTCGCCGCCCGGCCCCTGCCGCAGTTCGGCCAGGGTGTCGGCGATGTCGGGCGCGGCGAGGTCCGCCCAGCCGACGACGCCGGCGACCAGCGGCTCGGCGGCGGCCAGGGCGAGGAACTCCCGGGTCTCCGCCAGGTCCGGCAGGACCTGCACCAGCACGGTGTGTTCGATGCCCGCCGCCCGGGCGTGGGGGGCGAGGTCGGCCGTTCCGAAGTCACGCCGGATCGCCGCCGACTCCGGTTCGTCGAGCCAGGTCTGGGGGCGCCGGCCCAGCTCCCAGACGTGGTGGTGCGCGTCGACTCTCACCCGCGATCGCTCCTCGGTCAGTGGTGGACGGCAGGTCAGGTGGTACGGGGGTGGTCCGGCTGCGGGCGCGGGGCGTCGGGGATCGGCTCCCCCTCTGCCAGGTGGTCGCGCAGCCAGCGTTCGGTGGTGTTGACGTGCATCAGGGCGGTGGCCTGGGCGAGGTTCGGGTCGCGGGCGACGAGGGCCTGGTGGATCGCCTCGTGCTCGGCGATGGTCCGCCCGGCCGCGTCCGCGTCGGCCAGCCCCCGCCAGGCCCGGGCACTCAGGGTGCGCCCGGAGATGTGCTCCAGCAGCGTGGCCAGGGTCTCGTTGCGGGTCGCGCGGATCACCGCCCGGTGGAAGGCCGCGTCGTGCTGGAGCAGCAGTTCCACGTCGTCCCGGGCGTCCCGCATGGCCGACAGGTGCCGTTCCACCTCGGCCAGGTCCTCGTCGGTGATGCGGGTGGCGGCCAGCGCGGTGGCGACCGGCTCGAAGAGCCTGCGCACCTCGGTGAGTTCCAGGACGGTGTCCCCCTGGAGGAGTTCGACCGCGCCGCCGAGGCCTTCCAGCAGCAGGCCGGGGGCCAGGCTGGTCACGTAGGTGCCGTCGCCGCGCCGGATCTCCAGGACCCGGGCGACGACGAGCGCCTTGACCGCCTCGCGCATCAGGTTCCGGGACAGGCCCAGCTCGGCCGCGAGCTGCTGCTCGGGGGGCAGCTTCGACCCCGGGGGCAACTCGCCGTCCCGGATCATCTGGCGGATACGGGCGATGGCTTTGTCAGTCAGGGACACGGCGCCAACGTAGCAGGTGATCCCATGTCTCGGAAGACATCCGATCACTTTCTCCGATCGACTGGCGCATGAGACCGGGGAGTTCGCCGCAGCTCGGCCTCACATCCTGGGCGCCGGAGGCCGGTTCGCCCCTACATCCATCCCATGTATTGAGAACGGCCCGAGGGAGGGTGGCTCAGGATTCGGCGCAGGCCGTCGCCTGGATGCCGTAGAGCTCGGCGTAGCACCCTTGCCGGGCCAGCAGTTCCTGGCGCGAGACGATCACGGTGATCGCCCCGGTGCGCGCCGCGAGTTCGCGGGCACGGGCCATCTGGCGCTGGAAGATCTCCTGTTCGCTGGGGGCGTCCAGGGAGGCGGTGGGCTCGTCCAGGACGAACAGCAGCGGCTCGCGGCGCATGGTCGCCGCGCCAGGGCGGTCTTCTGCCACTGCCCCTCGGACAGGTCCACGCCGCCCAGGGCGCGGCCGAGCCGGGTGTTCACGCCCTGGGGCAGCCGACTGACGAAGCCGGTGGCCTCGGCCGCGCGCGGCGCCTCGGCGATGCGCTCATGGTCGTCGAGGTGGGGCGCTCGTGGTCGTCGAGGTGGGGCAGGCCGCCCAGGCCGACGGTCTCGGAGAACACGGCGTGGTAGCGGCCGAAGTCCTGGAACGCGGCGCTGGTGCGGGCGTGCCAGCCGGCGCTGTCGTGGCGGGCGAGGTCCACCCCGTCGACGATGATCCGGCCCGAGTCCGGCTGGTGGAACCGGTTGAGCAGCTTGACCAGGGTGGTCTTGCCGGAGCCGTACTCCCCGACCACGGCCAGTAGCCGTAGATCAGCCTGTACGCAACCTCGGGCAGGAACTGCCCGGCCGTCGATCCGGCGCCGGTGCCACAGTTGCCGTCGGACTCGCCGGGTGCCTTGATCCACAGCAGCATCTCGGCGCCACCGCCGCCGACCTGCGTGGGCGTGCCTATCCGGCGCCCCGCCGCGTTGCACCAGTCAATGGTGACCTGCTCAGATGTCAGGACCAGGGCGGGTATCGGGTCGTGATCAATCTGTGGGATTCGCTCTCATGGCGAGGCCTGATCAGGTAGATCATGTCGCGTGACGCGAGTGCAACTGGCGTATGCGGAGTGGGAGTTCGTCGGGCCGTAGTTGCCGATCGGCGAGTACGGCCCGTATCCGGAGCGGCTGCGACAGCTCGAAGATAGACAGCGGAGCGATGTGAACCTCTGCGAGGGTCGAGCAGGGAAATCACTTTGGCATCTCGCCTGGTTTCTATGGCCGGGGTCATCACCACCCGGAGTCTCTTCAATCACCGTTTGGTGGCGGTAGCAGCGCAAACCGGACCGAGGACTCGTCGACGACGCGGGCCGCGCCGGGAGCGGGGCGGCGGTGCGCAGCCGGCCGGAACTGCGGGGGCAGGGGGGATGCCCGGGCCCCGGCCGGGGGAGGCTTCGGCCGCGCGGGGGCGCGGCCGCTCTGCTCGGCAGCCCCGTCTTGGGGACGGTGGGGTTGCCGTGCCGGGAATGCTAGACCCGGGCGTCGGTGGTGAATGGGTCTGCTACCTGGGATCTTTCGGCCACGAACATGCCATGCCGAAGCCCTGCCGCGATGGCTGTCGGTGAAGCCGCAGGTACTGGTCGGGGCTTATGCGTTCGGCTCCGTGCGGGTGCACAGGTGGGCGGAGGGGCAGGGCGGGCGGCCGCGGACGTCGACCAGGTCGGCGACGGCATCGAACAGTTCCTGGGCGGTTGGCTTTGTTCGCGAGAGGGTGAGGTTCAGCAGGGCCGTCGCCGACATCCCGATCGTCACGCAGCGGAAGCGCGGCCGCCGCCCCGACGCCCGGCCCGTAGCCGCCCGGAGACCAGTCCTACTGGCCGCAGAAGTGCTTGGCCGCCAGGGCCGCTCCGTCCGTGAAGCCCTTCTGGTAGTTCGGGTCCACCGCGGTGAGGCTCTGCGGCGGCTTCGCGGTGCAGCTGCTCTTGATCGCTGCGAATCCGTCCGAGAAGCCCTTCCTGTACTGGTCGTTGGCACCCTTCTGCTCGCTCTGCGGCTTCGGCGTGCTGCCGCACTTCACGGTGCCGTCCTTGTCGCCCGAAACGGTGTAGCGACCGGGCCCGAGGTTGTTGAAGGAGAAGGATCCGTTGCTGAGCTTCGCTCCGCCGCCTCCGTTGCCTCCGGAGAACGACACCGTGTCGGATTTGAAACCGGAAGCGGAGAGGGTGAACTTCGGGTCATTGGGCTTCGAGTTGGCCGAGTCCTGCGTGAGCAGACACCTGGCCTTGGCGGGTGCAAGGGCAGGCGCCTGTCCCGGCGCTCCCTGCGCGGCAACGGCGGCCGGTCCGAGGGCCAGTGAGGACAGGAGCAGCGGGGCGAGTATCGCGAGACGGCGAGTGCGAATCATTGTTCCTCCTCATGCGACTGCGGGGTGGCACACGCGTCTGCCGCACGACGTCTTGCGCAGGCACACTTGAACGTGTGCCGTCCCTTTCTTTCATGGTCCGCCGCCCTGCCGGGCGTGTCGAACGGAACTGCGGACGCGCCCTTCCCCGGCCCGCGGCTGCGCGAGCTCGTCGCCCAGCGCCTCGCCCAGCGGCCGCGGCGACGAACGTGTGGCAGGCGGTGACCAGGGTCTACCCACCGGACGCCGCCCGGGCGATCCGGCCCGGCACCCGCGTCACCATCACCTGCGGCACCACGGACACCAACGTGCCCTGCGCGACCAACACCGCTGCTCGCCGCACTCGCCCGCACGCACGCCACCGGCCTGGGCCTGTGCACTCTGGACAGCCCGGACCACTTCCTGCACCCGGCCGGCACTGCGGGTGCCGATAAATCATCCGCCCAGGTCACGACCTTGATCGTCGCTCCTCGGCGCTGCCTGGCGTGAGAGCCTGCGCCGCGCTGGGCATCAGCGGCATGATGATCTGTCGTGCTGCTGCGCCTGGCCTATCTCGCCGCAACCAACACGCTGACGCTCCTGCGCCTGCTGCCGATGAGCGGCCGCGAGAAGGACATCGAGATCCGGTACCAACTGCTGGTCCTGCAGCGCCAGGTCGGCAAGCCTAGGTTCACCGACACCGACCGTGCCACCCTTGGCAGAGCGGGCTCTCTCATTCTTGCCACTACCCACTTGCCGCAAGTGGGTAAATCCCACCTGCCCGCAGCGTCGGCTGGACGGGCTGGGTCAGGACATCCATCCGTTGACGCAGCTGGCGCACACGGACACCTCGGTGTCGGTGGTGGGCTGGCCGCACGACTGGCAGTCGTCGGGTTCGCTGTCGGCGGCGGTGAACAGGCAGGTGAAGCAGAACCAGGCGTCGCCGGGCCCGAGGCTCTTGGGCATCGCCTCGTGCCGGGTGTCCACGAACGTGTCAGCCTCGCACTTGGGACAGGTGCGCAGCAGGCCGTCGCCGCCCATCCGGATGTCCCATCCGCTGGCTTCGTAGAGCTCGGCGCTGACCTCCAGCGGATGCCAGGTTCCGCCACCCCGGACGGCGGCGAGGGACTGCTGGTAGTTCTCGGTGGTGCAGAAAGAGCGGATCTTCGCCATCCGCTGCTGCTTGTCGTCGGCCATGGTGATCTTCCGTTCGGGCACGCCGCCGACTCCGGCACGCCAGGGAGAGCAGGCACGCGGACAGGTTCTCTGCCGGGGAAGCAGGCTTCTTCTGCCTGACGTGGCCAGGGGAGTCGACCCTGAACGCCGTACAGCACAGCCGCCGGAACGGCCTTGTGGAACGTCCTGCCGTTCGGCGACATCGCGCAGCGCCTGGTCGATGTCGGGACCGCCCAGTACGCCAACGACGCCAAGGCACTGGCAGACTCCCAGCTTCAGGGCAATCTGAGCTCCCACTTCTCAGCGGGACAGAACCAGTTGAACAAGATGATCGACGAAAGGGTGGCCCAGTTCGGGACGGACCCCGCTGCCGCGGACCGGACCGGGAGCGTGTCGCAGCAGCTCAAGACGGACGCGCGCACCACCTACAACGTCGCCATCGACGGCACCTACCGCACCGTGTTCGGGCGGTCGTGAGGATGGTGGAAACGATGCGCAACAACCGTCCCGACGACTCCGACAGCCCTGACGGGCGCATCGGCGCGGCGCTCAATCGGCGCGGGTTCACCACCCGAAGACTGCGCGTGCGGCTGGCGGTGGGGGTGTTGGCGCTGTCTCTCGTCCCGGTCGGGGCGGTGGGGTTCGCGCTGTACCGGCTGACGAACCTCGGCGGGCCGGACGGCGTGTGCGACGGCGCCGCCACGGCTGACCAAGTGCACGACCTCCTGGGGCCCGGCCGGATCAGCGAGCGCAAGAGCATCCACTACTCGGCGACGGAGACGTCCACCGGGAACAGTTGCTCCGCCACGGTCAGCTCCGGCCTGTTCAACGCCTCCGAAAAGACTGTGCGCTTCACCGTCATCCTCAACAGCAAGGAAGGCCCCGCCGAGTTGGCCGCGTCCGACGCCCGGCTCTTCTCCGGCGACTCGGCCGGCTCGGTGACCCCGTCCGCAGCGTGGGCCGTACTCCCCGATGGCTGCCAGAAGGGCCTGCGCGCCGAAATCCGCACCAGCGAAACCGGCAACGACGAAGCCAGGGCCCGACTGGCCGTGGCCTTCGCCAACGGCGCGGCCAAGACACGCTCGTGCGCGGACCGGAAGCTTGCCGCTCCGAACAGCCTGTCCGCGAACGGGGCCGAGACGGACCCGGACTGGGCCAACCTCTGCGGCTTGCCCGGGTTCGCGCCCGCGAAAAACCCCGAGGCCCAGTGGCACATACCGCAACAGGTCACCACCGCGTTCGGCCCGATCTGGTCCTGCACGATCGGCGGTAACCCGAGGTACGACAACCGGGCACAGGTCTTCGCGATCACGACCGAGCCGCGGACCACCGCCCTGACCCAGAAGGACGGCAAAGAGCCCTCCTCTGTCGGGCGGGCCCGCTGGGTAGCCGACGGGACACTCGTCACCACCTGCCAGGGCAAGGACGTCTTCTTCACCGTCAACGGCGGCTACGCGAACGGCCTCGAAAAGCCCTTTCTGTTCCCCGACCCAAAGGACCTCGTACGACAGTTCCTCGCCGCCGGGGGCAAGGCAATCGGCTGCGAGCCGATTCTCTGATCGCCTCCGTCGAGGGGCCGACTCTGTGACGGCCACTCGACGGACGGATCGAGCGATGGCCGACCTCGATAGCGATCCCCGGAGCGGTCGCCCTGCTGCGCGATTCGCGAAACGGCTGGCGCCGGGCCACCGAATCGAGGTGGTCGCGCTGGCGTGGGCGCTGCTTCCGGCGCTGGTCCTCCCCGCCATGCGCGAGCGGGCCTCGCTCCAACTCGCGTTCCAGCCTGGCAATTTGCCGCTCGCCGAGCCTCGAGCAACCGGGTGAGCCCTTGGAGAGGACCCCGGCCTCGCCACGCTCACGCCACTGCCGGCGCCATCGCTCCACCGACCGCTCGCTCACCCGCAGCGCGGCGGCGATCTCCCGGTTCTTCTCCCCGCCCTCGAAGCGTTCCACGGCCTG